>JBIKOG010000052.1:0-37534 GCA_044358225.1 Bryobacteraceae bacterium
CGGCGGGAGTTTTCCTGGTTCATGTGAGTGTCCTTACGGGGGTAGATGTAACCGCTTGCTATTATGTCATTCCTTGGTTGCGAGAGCTACGGGTGGAGCGACAATAAAGTGGGATGGATTTGCGCCCTCTCTTTGTAACGTTTGAGGGTGGTGGCGCATCCATTTTCAGACTGAAATTCTCTATGACAAATCGCATTGTAATTTCGCTACTGGCCATGGGCCTGAGCGCAATGGGCCTATTGGCCGACCAGATCGTGATGAAGAATGGTGACCGCGTCACCGGAAGCATCATCAAAAAAGACGCGAAGGATCTAACGATCAAGACCGAGTATTTCGGGGTGGTGACACTGCCCTGGGAAAAAGTGGCGAGCGTTACGGTGGACAAGCCGTTGAACGTCGTCGTTGGCAGTGGACAGACGGTGCAGGGCACGTTGACGACCACTGGGGACCAGGTGGAAGTGGCGGCCGGCGGGACGAAGCAGACCGTGGCGCCGGCCGAGATCAAAGTGTTGCGCAACGACGCCGAACAGAAAGCCTATCTGCGGCTGCTGAATCCCGGCTGGGGCGACGTGTGGGTGATCAACGCCAACATCGGCATTGCCGGTACGTCGGGCAACGCGAAGACGTCCACCTTCACCACGCCGGTGAACGCGGTGCGCGTGACGAACAACGACAAGACGACGGCGTATTTCAACTTCATTCGCGCGTCGGCTTCGATTGGCGGCGCGTCGGCGGCGACGGCGCAGGCAGTGCGCGGCGGCTGGGGCTACGCGCGGAACTTACGGCCGAAGTTGTTTGTGAACACGTTCAACGACTACGAATACGACAAATTCCAGAACCTGGATTTGCGCGTGGTGCTTGGCGGCGGTTTGGGCTACATCGCCTGGAAGGGCGAGAAGGGGCGCCTGACCTGATTGGTGGTGGCGCGTACAACCGTGAAAAGTTTGACCCGATCCGGCCGCGGCAGCCGTTCACGCGGAACTCGGCGGAAATTTATTGGGGCAACGACTTCAACTATAAGTTCTCGCCGCGGATTTCGTTCTTCGAGAACTACCGGATGTTCAACAACATGACCAATACCGGTGAGTATCGCCAGAACGTGGACGTGGGCGTGACGGCGGCGCTGACGAAGTGGCTGAACTGGAACGTGGCGCTGAGCGACCGCTATTTGAGCAACCCCGCACCGGGCCGGAAGAAGAACGACTTCCTGTACACGATGGGGCTGGGCTTCACGATCAAGCGCTAGTTCGGGCTGCGATAGATGAGAATGGGGTCGGGCCGCTCCTGAGTGGCGACGGCCCCATTTTTTTCGAATGTTTTCAGGGAAAAGCGCACGATGCGTTTTTCGCCCTGGGCGGAGACGAAGCCTTCGTTGGTGCGCGGGTCGATGTGCATGCCTTCGGCGTTGAGGCCGACTTTGAGGCGTTTGATTTCCTTGCCGGATTTGAGGTCGACGACGGTCATGGCGCCATCGACGATGAGGCTGGCGAGGATCTGTTTTTCGCCGGGGAGGAGCTGGAGGCGGACGGGCTGGCCTTCGATTTTGAACGTCCGGCGGATGGCCCATTTTCGGGTGTCGATTTCGACGACGGTGTCCGCAGTGCGGGTGGCGACGTAGATCGTTTTCTCGTCGGCCGTGAGGGCGAGGCCCATGGGCACGCCGCCGACTTCGAGATGTTTGGCTTGGCCGGTTTTGAGGTCGTAAGCGGTGATGGCGGCGTTGCCGGCGTTGGCGGTGTAGAACCGCTGTTCGTCGTGGGTGAGAGCGAGCATGTGCGGAAGGACCTTAGCCGAGTAGGGGATGGCGCGTTCGATTTTGCGTTGGAGCGGATCGATGATGAGGACGGCCGAGGGCAGGTCGCAGGTGACGTAGAGCTTGCCGGATTTGGAGAGTTCGATGCCGTGGGGGCGGTGATACTCGCCCAGGTTGATTTCGCCGGTGACCTGTTTTTTCGCGATGTCGATGATGGAGATGGTGTTGCCGCCGGGGGCGTCGTCGGTCCAGCGGGCGGTGCCGTAGTTGGTGACGTAGAGGGATTTGCCGTCGGCGGAAAACACGAATTCGTGGGGAATGTGGCCGACTTTGACGCTGGCGACCGGGGCGCCGTCGGCGAGATTGTAGAACCCGACGGTGTCGTTATTCTTTTCGACGACGAGCAGGAGATCGGCGGCGGAGGCGGTGAGGAGAGAGAGGGCGAACAGGGCGACGCGCATTTGGGTTGAGTGTATCGCTAAGCTGATAGGTTGGTCTCTGTTCAGCACGTTTCGAAAGTCTACTCGCTCTATGAGCGCCCGGCCGACCGTTTGGTGGCGCTGTTGCCATTGATTGGAGAAGAGCGGGGACGCGAGTTCTGGGCGCTGCGCGATGTGAACCTGCGGGTGGAACCGGGAGAGGTGTTTGCGCTGGTGGGACCGAACGGCAGCGGGAAATCGACGCTGTTGCAGATTGTGGCGGGGATCATGCAGCCGACGCGGGGGCGCGTGATTACGTCCGGGCGGATTGCGGCGCTGTTGGAACTGGGGGCGGGGTTCAACCCGGAGTTCACGGGGCGGGAGAACGTGTATCTGAACGGCGAGATTATGGGGCTGAGCCGGGCCGAGGTGGAGACGGCGTTTCCGAAGATTGAGGAGTTTGCTGGGATTGGCGCGTTTATCGACCGGCCGGTGAAGGAGTATTCCAGCGGCATGTATGTGCGGCTGGCGTTTTCGACGGCGATTCACGTGGAGCCGGAAGTGCTGATTGTGGACGAGGCGCTGGCGGTGGGCGACGCCATTTTTGCCAACCGTTGCGTGCGGAAGCTGGAAGAGCTGAAAGAACGGAAAGTGACGATTTTGTTTGTGTCGCACGATTTGGGAATCGTGAAGCGGCTGGCGGACCGGGCGGCGTTGATGATGCATGGAGAAGTGGCGGCGGTGGGCAAGCCGAGCGATATTGTGAACCGGTACGTGGGGCTGGTGCATGAGTTGCAATTGCGCGATACGCCGGCCGAGGGCGGGAGCTACCGGCACGGGGATGGGACGAGCCGGATTGAATCGATTGTGATTTTGAATGGGCGGGGGGAAGAGGCGACGAGCCTGTTGAGCGGGGAACGGGCGACGATTCGGGTGCGGGCGGTTTTCGCGAAAGACTGCGAGGCGCCGATGGTGGGGATGTTGATCCGGAACCGGTTGGGCGTGGACGTTTATGGGACGAACACGAAGGTGGAAAAGGTGGAATTGGGGGCTTATGCGGCGGGGGATGTGTTGGAGATTCAGTTCGCGCTGGATTGCCTGTTAAGCAGGGCGGAATATACACTGACGGTTGCCACGCAGCATGCCGATGGGGCGAGTCAGGACTGGATCGACGACGCGCTGAGCTTTGCGGTGATTGACCACCGCGACACGGCTGGAATGATTCAATTGAACACGGAGATTCAATGGCAACGCAATCCGTAGGTGACACTTCGTTTTTCGGGCATCCGCGCGGACTTTCCACGCTCTTCTTTACGGAGATGTGGGAGCGGTTCAGCTATTACGGAATGCGGGCGATTTTGATTTTGTACCTGACCGCGCAGTTGCAGAACGGCGGACTGGGGATGGACAAGACCACCGCGGGCGCTATTTATGGGATCTTCACGGCGTCGGTTTATCTGCTGAGTTTGCCGGGGGGCTGGGTGGCCGATCGAATCCTGGGACAGCGCAAGGCGGTGCTGTATGGGGGCATCATTATTGCGGCTGGGAATGCGCTGTTGGCGGCGCCGCTGATGTGGACGTTTTATCTGGGCCTGGGCATGATCTGCGTGGGGACGGGGCTGCTGAAGACCAACGCCAGCACGATGGTGGGCGCGCTGTATGCGCCGGGGGATACGCGGCGCGACGCGGGGTTTTCGCTCTACTACATGGGCATCAATCTGGGCGCGTTTCTGGCGCCGTTGGCGATTGGGTACGTGGGCCAGACGATCAGCTGGCGGTGGGCGTTTTTGCTGGTGACGGCGGGGATGACGGTGGGGTTGATTCAGTATGTTTTGACGCAGCGGTTTCTGGGTGAGGCGGGGTTGCGAACGGCTACGCCGCCGGGCGCGGAGGAGAAGAAGCAGTTGGCGATCGGGTTGGGGGCGGTGGTTGGATTGCCGCTTTTGCTGGGTTTTTTGCAGACTTCGGGCGTGACTTCGGTTTCCATCGCGGGCATCGCGGATGCGTTTTCGGTACTGATGGCACTGAGTTTTGTGGGGATCTTCGTGGTGCTGTTCCGGGCGGCGACGCCGGGGCAGGAGAGGAAGAACATCGCGGTGATTCTGTGTTTGTCGATTGCGTCTGCGGTATTCTGGTCGTCGTTTGAACAGGCCGGGTCGACATTGAATCTGTTTGCCGATGAGCGGACGCGCAACGAGGTGTTCGGCATGGCGTACCCGTCGAGCTGGTTCCAGTCAGTGAACTCGATCTGGTTGTTGATATTGGCGCCTTTATTTTCGGTGTTGTGGATCAAGCTGGGGCCGCGGGAGCCGAGCGTGCCGGCGAAATTCGCGCTGGCGCTGTTGTTTGTAGGCTTGGGATTTTTGATCCTGGTGCCGCCGGCGGCGGTGGCCGACGCGGGCGAGAAAGTGAGCCCGTTCTGGCTGGTGCTGACGTATCTGCTGCACACGATCGGCGAGTTGTGTCTGAGCCCGGTGGGACTGTCGGCGATGACGAAGCTGGCGCCGGCGCGGATGGGAGGCGTGATCATGGGCGTCTTCTTCCTGTCGATTGCGACGGGGAATTATATCGGCGGGCGGTTGTCAGGATTCTACGAATCGATGAAACTGGAACAATTGTTCCTGTATGTGGCGCTGTTCGCGATTGCGGCGGCGGTAGTGTTGACGGTATTTGTGAAGCCGCTGCGCGGCTTAATGGGAGAGTCGAAATGATGAATGTCGCGGCGATTCAACAGGCGTTGCGGGACGAGAATCTGGACGGGTGGCTGTTTTTCGACCACCATTTGCGCGACCCGCTGGCGTACCGCGTGCTGGGCTTCGACGCGCCGCGCGTGCCGACACGGCGGTGGTACTACCTGATCCCGGCGAACGGGGAACCGCGGAAGCTGGTGCATCAGATTGAGGCCGGGATGCTGGACGCGCTGCCGGGCACGATGTCCACTTATTCCAGCTGGTCGCGGCAGGTGTATGGGCTGACGACGCTGCTAGCCGGATGCAAGCGCGTGGCGATGCAGTATTCGCCGATGTGCGCGGTGCCGTATGTGGCGATGGTGGATGCCGGGACGGTGGAACTGATCCGCGAGCAGGGCGTGGAAGTGGTGACCTCGGCGAATCTGGTGCAGATCTTTGAGGCCAAGTGGACGCAGGAGAAACTGGACTCGCACATGGCGGCCGGGGTGCTGGTGGATGAGATCCGGCGAGCGGCGTTTTTGGAGATTGGCGACCGGTTGCGCGGGCGGGAACCGGTGAATGAGTTCATGGTCAAGAACTTCATTTTGGAGTCGTTTGAACGGGCCGGGTTGTTTACCGATCACGGGCCGATTGTGGGCGTGAACGCCAATGCGTCGAACCCGCACTACGAGCCGATGGCGGACAACCACGAGGTGATTCAGCAAGGCGATGTGGTGCTGATCGACCTGTGGGCGAAGCTGAACAAGCCGGGAACTGTTTACTACGACGTGACCTGGACGGGCTACACGGGCGAGGTGATTCCGGACGAAGTGCAGCGGGTGTTTTCGATTGTCACGGGCGCGCGCGACGCGGCGGTGGCGAAGGTACAGGCGTCGATTGGCGCGGGGATTCCGTTGTACGGATTTGAAGTGGACGATGCCTGCCGCGGGCACATTCGCGAGCATGGCATGGCGGAGTATTTTGTTCATCGCACGGGTCATTCGATTGGCGAGGACGTGCACGGGTCCGGGGCGAACATGGACAACCTGGAGACGCACGATGAGCGGCGCGTGATTCCGTGGACGTGTTTTTCGGTGGAGCCGGGGCTCTATTTACCGGCGTTCGGGGTCCGCAGCGAAGTGAACGTATTCGTGGGCGATCGCGACGCGCGCGTGACCGGCGCGCTGCAGACGGAGTTGGTGAAGATTTAAGGGACAGGTTCCCCGAGAGCTTCCGAGGCATGGCGGGTGCGAATCCGCCATGCCTCTTCTGTTTTGGGGGTTACGAGGGGGGCGAGGTATTTTTGGGCGGTTTGGAAGGCTTCGCGCAGCGCGGGGGTGGGAGCGGGTTTTAGGGCGGAGATGAGATCGAAGGTGTGGAGGATTTCGAGCGGCTCGGAGGCGTGGAGGCCGTTGATCAGGTCGGCTTCGAGGGTGGGACGTTGCTTGAGGATTGCGATGACGCGGTCCCGTTGCGGACCCATGAAGTAGGGGCGCCAATCTTCGAGAGGGGCGTTGGCGGCGAGGGGGATGGGCGGCGGCGCGTTGCCGCGGAAGATTTGCGGGAGGATGAAGCCGTTGACATACGCACCGGTAAGGACCACGCAGGCGCAGAGGATGGCCGGGACGGGGTGGCGCCAATGGGTGGCGAGGAGAGCGGTGAGCGGGATGCCGAAGGCGGCGACGGGGGCCAGGAACAGGGCGGCGTCGGAGAGTTCGCCGTAGCCGTGCTGGCTGGCAAGCAGGCAGAGGAAGGCGGCCGCGGCGGCGAGGAGATAGGCGAGCGCGAGCCAGCGGGACTGGCGCGCGATGGTGATGGCGAGCAGGAGATCGCGGACAACGACGAGCGCCAACTGGGCCATGGCGAGCATGGCGCGCATGGGGCCGAAGTTGGAATCGTTGGCCGTGACACAGAGAAAGGCAACGATTCCTGTCAGTAAGAGAACGGCGATTGCCATTACAAGTAAATGCGCATTCGGCCCGTTGAAATGATCGCGAGGCGCTAGAATACTAGAGCAGTTCTATTTCAACGAGGACGAACTATGAAGAAACTCATCTTCCTGAGCTTCGCCGCCGCGATGCTTTTTGCCCAGGACGGCAAGACGCATCTGAAGGTTGGCGATATGGCTCCGGAGTTTTCCAAGCTCAGTTCCTCGGTTCCCGGCAAATCGTTTTCGCTGGCGGATTTTAAAGGCAAGAAATCAGTTGTCCTGGCCTTTTTCCCGCTGGCGTTTACGGGTGGCTGAACCGCGGAAATGAAAGGGTTCCAGGCTGGAATCAAAAACTTTAACGAAGCGGATTCGCAGGTGTTTGGAATCAGCGTCGATGCAGCGCCGTCTTTGAAGCGCTTCTCCGACGACCTGACACTGGAGTTCCCGCTGCTTTCGGATTTTCCGAATCGCAACACCGCGAAAGCGTATGGCGTCCTGATGACTGAACGCGGCATCGCCAGCCGCACAACGTTCGTCATTGATAAAGAAGGCAAGATCGCGGAGATCATCTACGATCCCAAGCCGGCGCCTCATAACGAAGCGTCGATCGCGGCGTGCCAGCGCATTAAGAAGTAGTTTTGCGGTTCAGGACGCCCTCTATCGCGGAGAGAATTTCCGCGGTGGAGGGCTTTCCTTTTTGGGCGTAGGCGATGCGGCCATCGGGCCCGATGACGTAGACGGTGCGGCGCACCAAGCCCCAGCCGGCACCGTAGGCACGCGACATCCCCCAGCCGCTGTCGACCAACAGCGGGAACGGGAATTTGTACTTCGCGGAGAACTTGCCGTGGGCATTGGCACCCTGGCCATTGACGCCGTACACGGCGGCACCGAGACGTTTGAACGCGGCCCAGTCGTCGCGGATTTCGCAGAGCTGTTTGGTGCAGATGGACGTGTCGTCACCCGGGTAGAAGACGAGAACGACGGGCCGTCCTTTCAACCCGGAGAGAGAGACGGTGCGGCCGCTTTCGTCAGGGAGTGAGAAGTCCGGCGCCGGGGCGCCAACTTCCAGGGGACCGCCAAATAGCCATGCAAGCATACAGTCCTTCACAATAGACCATATGCAACAGATTGTGCTGCGCGCACTCGAACTGGCCACGCAACGCGGCGTGCAGTATGCCGATGTGCGATTGGTGGAGTCCCGGTCGCAGGACCTGTCGACGCGGAACGGGCGGGTGTCACAGGTGGCCGACACGGAGTCGGCGGGGATGGGGATCCGGCTGCTGATTGACGGCGGGTGGGGGTTCGCGGCCACCGATGATTTGACGCCGGCGGGGATTGAGAAGGCTATCCATAAAGCGCGAGCGATTGCGAAGGCGAGCACGCTGGCGTTGGGTTCAGCCGTTCGCCTAGCGCCGGAACCAGTGCACGAGGCGTCGTGGGAATCGCCGTGCCGCGTGGATCCGCTGAGCATTTCGGTGTCGCAGAAACTGGCGCATCTGTTGGCGGTGGACGAGGCGTTGCGGGCCCATAAGGCCGTGACGTTGACGGAGACGTCGTTCCATACGACGCGTACGCGGCAGTGGTTTGCGAACTCCGAAGGGAGCGTGATTTCGCAGACGCGAACGATGACCGGGGCCGGGTGCGCTTGTCACGTATTTCAGGATGGGGATTTGCAGAAGCGTTCGTACCCGAACTCGTTTGGCGGGCAGTATCAGTTGAAGGGGTGGGAGTTGGTGGAGGAGTTGGACATGCTGGCGCATGCGCCGCGCTTGGCCGAGGAGGCCGCCGCGCTGCACGCCGCCGATGTATGCCCGACGGGGGAGGTCACGCTGATTCTGGACAGTTCGCAGTTGGGGCTGCAGATTCACGAATCGATCGGGCATCCGATTGAGTTGGACCGGGTGTTGGGGAGCGAGGCCAATTACGCGGGGATGAGTTTTCTGACGCTCGACCAGTTGCGGAATCTGCGGTATGGATCGCCACTGGTGCATGTGGTGAGCGACGCCACGGAGTCGCACGGGCCGGGGCTGGGGACGTTTGCCTTCGACGATGAGGGCGTGGCGGCGCAGCGGACCGATATCATTCGGGAGGGCCTGTTTACGGGCTATTTGACGAGCCGGGAGACGGCGGGGGCGGTGGGCGAGGGGCGTTCGAACGGATGCCTGCGCGCGGCGAACTGGGACCGGCTGCCGTTGATCCGGATGACGAATACGAGTCTGGAGCCGGGAACTTCGTCGTTGGAGGAGTTGTTCGATGTGCCGCATGCGATCTACATGGAGACGAACAAGAGCTGGTCGATTGACGACAAGCGATACAACTTTCAATTCGGCTGTGAAGTGGCGTGGGAGATCCGGTATGGCAAGCGGGTGCGGATGTTGAAGAACCCTGTGTATAGCGGCATTTCGACGCAGTTCTGGAATGCGTGCGAGGCGATTGGGAATCGGGACAACTGGACATTGTGGGGGGTGCCCAATTGCGGGAAGGGCCAGCCGGAACAGGTGATGGGGACCGGGCACGGGGCGAGTCCTTCGCGATTTGGCCGCATTGCGGTGGGGAGTTTGTGATGACAGATACGCAGGCACGGGAGTGGTTTGAGATTGCGCGCAACGAGGCGCGAGCGCACGGAGTTCACGATGTGGAAGTCTATCTGGCAGCGGAGGAGAGCTCGTTGACGCGGTTTGCCAACAATGGCATTCACCAGAATGTAAGCGAGGAATCGCGGGCGATTTCGATTCGCGTGGCGATTGGGGAGCGGACGGCGCGGGCGACGACGAACCGGTTCGCCAACATTCGCGAGGCGACGAAATCGGCGATTGCGCTGGCGCGGGCCAGTGAGCCGGACGCCAATTTATTGCCGCTCTACGAACCGTCTCCGGTGTTGCCGGTGGCGCGCTGGGACGAGGCTACGGCGGGCTATTCGCCGCAGGCGCGGGCGGAGGCGGTGCGGGAGGCGATTGGCTGCGTGGCCGCGGCGGGCCAGGTGGCGGCGGGGATTTTTTCGACGGCGTGTTCTACGGCGATTCTGGCGAACAGCAACGGCGTCTTTGCGCGGCACGACGAGACGGGGGCGACCTTTTCAATTACGGCGACGGCGGCCGATTCGAGCGGCTGGGCGAAGGCGAGCGCGGTGGCGGCGGGAGATCTGGATCCGGTCCGGCTGGCGCGGAGTGCGGCGGAGAAGGCGGCGCGTTCGGCGAAGCCGCGACGGATGGAGCCGGGCAAGTATCGAGTGTTGTTGGAGCCGGCGGCGGTATTGGACTTCGTCGGGCAGATCTTTGGCGACTGCACGGCGACGGCGCTGGAAGAGGAGCGTAGCTTTCTGACGGGGCGGATGGACCAGCAGTTATTTGGGAAGAATATTTCGATCTACGACGACGTGCGGCACCCGCTGCAGGACGGCGCGCCGTTCGATGGCGAGGGTGTGCCTAGACAGAGGCTGACGCTGTTCGCCGATGGTGTGCCGGGGGAATTGCCGTATGGGCGCGCGGCGGCGCGGCGGGCGGGGCGCACGCCCACGGGCCATGGGTTGAGCCTGCCGAGCGAGGGCGGAGAGAGCGTGAGCAATATCGTGATTGCGGGCGGCGCGGAGTCGCGCGAGGCGCTGTTGGCACAGTTGGGCACGGGGATTCTGGTGACGCGGCTTTGGTACATCCGCGAGGTGGATCCGTTCCGGAAAGTGATGACGGGGATGACGCGGGACGGCACGTTCCTTGTGGAGGACGGGCAGATCGTTTGCGGGCTGCACAACTTCCGGTTTAACGAATCGGTAATTGAGGTGCTGCAGCGGGTGGAGGCGATGTCGGCGGCCGAGCGGGCATCCGGCGAAGAGGCGTTCGATATGGTGGTGCCGGCTATGTTGGTCACCGACTTTTCGTTCAATGAAGTGACGCTTTTTTAGGGACTCCGTATGTTTATCTTTATTCTGGCCGCGGCCATCGAAATCGGATCGATGAAGCAGTTGTTCATCGACCACAAGTTCATCGAATCCGCCGAGGGCATCACGCTGACCGTACAGCAACCGGTACAGCCCCGGGACAAGCTTCTGGCCTTGGACGCGCCGTGGGAAAAGGACGCGCACTTGGGCAGTTACTCCACTGTGGTGCAGGAGAACGGGAAGATCCGGCTGTGGTACGACGTGCGGGCCGGGATTCCGGAACCGCGCAAGAACCCGCCATTTATGGGGTTGGCGTATGCGGAGTCCACCGACGGCGTGCACTTCGTGAAGAAACCGCTGGGGCTGGTGGAGCGCAACGGCACGAAGGAGAACAACCTGGTGCTGCCGCCGCGGCCGGACTGGTTGACGCTGGGCGGGGGGACGGTATGGCGCGACGACAATCCGAACGCCGCGCCCGATGCGCGCTACAAGAGTTGGAGCAAGATGTACCACAAGCCCGGCAGCCCCGTTCGCGGGCCGCATCGGATTTGGAAGTCGCCCGATGGGTTGCACTGGACCCACGATGAGCGCACGGTGACGGGATTACGCGCGGCGGATACGCAGCCCTCGTGGTTCTGGGATCCGCGCGCCGGCAAGTATGTTGGTTACTCGCGCGAGTGGGTGCGAGAGAAGTCCGGATTCGGCACGCGCATGGCGAGTTACAACGAGTCCGAAGACATGGTGAATTGGACGGCAATGCACTTTGCGTTGGAGCCCGATGAGCGGGACGGGACGGCGGCGCCGGCGATGGTGCTGGACCCGACGAAGCTGACCGTTCGCGGCGAAGACGTGATGCCACGGCGCGAGGCGCGCGCGGGTGGAACGGTGGGCGAGGATCAGGTATTGACGCCCACGGCGCCGATGGACTTTTATGGCCCGGGAGTGTTTCCGTATGAGGGCGTTTATCTGGCGTTGATCCCGGTGTTTCATCACTGGCGAGGAACCGGGGCGGACACGTTCCCGAGCACGGGGGACATCCAACTGGCCGTGAGCCGCGATGCACGGCACTTCACGCGGCCCGGGCCGCGGCGGGCGTTTTTGACGACGGGGATGGATGGCACCTGGGATTCCAAGTGGATCTACCCGGCGCTGCGGCCGGTGCGTATGGGAGATGAATTGTGGCTCTACTACATGGGCACCAACCACGACCACGCGGGGCGTGTGGATGCGAAGGCGGCGAAGCAGGAGGCGTCGTTGTCACGCGCCATTCTGCGGCTGGATGGGTTTGTGGCGGCGGAGGCGGACTACGAGGGCGGCGTGTTCCTCACGCCGGCGTTCCGGTTCAGCGGATCACGACTGGAGTTGAACTTGAATACCGGTGCGGGCGGCGTGGCGAAGGTGGAACTGATGCGGGAATCAGGCGAGCCAATTCGCGGCTTCACGATGGCGGAGGCGGATGAACTGAACGGGAACAGCGTGAAGCTGGTGGCCACTTGGAATGGTGGCGCGGCCGATGTTTCCGCGCTGGCTGGGCAGGCGGTGCGACTGCGTGTGAAGATGCGCGCGGCGAAGCTGTTCGCGTTTCAGTTTCAGTGAGTCTGGCTCAACACACCGGTGAGGCCGCGGACGAGTTTGGCCGCGGCGTCGCGTTCGACGTGAGCGGACTTGGCGCGCCATGTTTCGTAGCCGCCGAGGTCGAAGGCTTCGGCGGTAGGGATGTAGCCGCAGGCGTCGTTGGCAATGGAGACGGTGATCGTCGTTTTGTGCGGGCTGGCCTTTTTGACGGCCTGGCCGAGTTCGACAAACGTCTCGCCAGGGAAGGTGCCGATGGCGATGTCGCCGAGTTGCAACGCCTGTACCGGGACGGGGCGGCTGGCCGGATAGCGGCTCATGTAGATGGTCTCGCGGGCGTAGATATCGGCGCGGTCTTTGTAGTCGTTGCCGGGGGTGGCGCCGACTCGCTGAATCGCCACTTGCAGGTCCTCCGCGCTAGGCCGACGGATACCGATTTCGACGTCCGCCATCTTGGCGGCGAGGGGCACCGAGTCACGATATTCGATCGTCTTGAGCACTCGTAGCGTCTCAATGGCGAGGACGGAGGCGACGCGATCGATGAACGCGTAGTCGTTGCGCGATGGGTACTGCCGCGCGTAGACCATGGCGTTGATATTGCCGCTGCAGCCGTTGGAGAGCAGGGCCACGCAGTCGTTGCTGGTGGCGGCTTCGACGCGCCGGGACCAGGCGCCGAAATAGTCGGCGCTGGCGTGGGTGCCGGGGTTGTAGCCGGCGTAGTGGAGGGCGTAGCTGGCGTAGATCCAGATGGGCTTTCCGTCGGCGCCGAGGGCGGCGATGACGGGGTGATCGGGATCGGTGGGGCCGGCGGGTTGGAGCAGGTCGGGGCTGTCGAGATTGGGGTTCATCTGCACCTTGTCGGTACGGCGGCCGAAGGGGTCGGCGGGTATGGCGCCTTCCTTCAGGTAGAAGCGGCGGTTGCAGATGAGCGACGGTTCCTTGCCCACGGCGGCGCCGAGGCGGGCGGGGCGGAGGCGGGTGAAGGCCATGCGGGCGGCGTCGACGAGGCGGGTTTCCAGCATCTCCAGGTACTTCGGGTCCGGCATGCTTTGGAACAGATGCATGGCCGGGGGCGCGCTGTGCGTGTGGGTGGAGCTCATCAGAATGAACTCGGGCGCGATGGAGTTTTCGCGGCTGATGCGCGCGCGGACCTTGTCGAGAATGGTGCGCGGAACCATGCAGGAATCGATGGTGGCGAGCAACATGCGCGTCGATCCACTTTCGAGCGCGGCGCAGCGGACGAGCAGTTCGTCGTGCACATCGGTGCATTTGCGGTCCGTCATGCCGCCGGCGAGGGAGGCGCCCAGCGAGGGGGAGATGTTCGCAGTGGCGGCACCGGCGCGAAGCGTATTCGGTGCGGCGAGGCTCATCAACAAAGCGCGGCGGGAAATCGGCATATCAAAGAATTAGCATGCAATCGCCGTAGCTAAAAAAGCGGTAGCGTTCGGCCACCGCGTGGCGGTAGGCGGCCATGGTGAATTCGTGCCCGGCGAAGGCGCTGACCAACAGCATGAGGCTGGATTGGGGCAGGTGGAAATTCGTCAACATGGCGTTCACGCGGCGGAACTCGTAGCCCGGATAGATGAAGAGATTCGTCTGGCCGGCGTTGCCGAATTGATAGAACGATTCGACGGTGCGGACGGCGGTGGTGCCGACGGCGATGACGCGCTCCGCTTCCTCGATGAGCGCCGCGGCGTCGGGCGGAACGTTGTAGCGTTCGTGGTGGAGTTGGTTTTCCTCAACCGTCGAGGAATGCAGCGGCTGGAAGGTCCCGAGGCCGACGTGCAACGTCACCTCCGCGCGTTGCGCGCCGGCATCTGCGCACGCAGCCAGCACCGCGGGCGTGAAATGGAGCCCGGCGGTGGGAGCGGCGACGCTGCCCCGTTCGCGCGCGAAAACAGTCTGGTACCGTTCGCCGTCGCCGCTATCGTCGGCGCGGCGGATATAGGGCGGCAGCGGCATGTGGCCGTGTGTTTGAATGGCCTCCCACTCGTCGGCGGCTTCCAGACGCACGCTGCGTTCGCCGTGTTCCAATCGCTCTTCAATGACAGCGCGGAAGCCGGGTGCGAACTCCACGACAGTTCCCGGGGGGAGCTTGCGCCCGGGCCGCACGAGCGCGCGCCAGCGGTCGCCCATCTGTTCGGCCAGGAAGACTTCGACGCGACCGGTGAGTCCTTTGCGGTGCCCGATCAGCCGCGACTTGAAGACGCGAGAGTTGTTGAACACCATCGTGTCGCCCGGTTTCACGAACGACGGGAGATCCCGGAAGAACCGATCCTGCCAGGTCCCGGCGGCGCGGTCCAGCACCAGCATGCGCGCGCCGTCCCGTTCGGCGGGAGGATTCTGGGCAATCAACGCCTCGGGCAGTTCATAATCGAATTGAGAGAGGTCCAACTCTCAGATTATCAACTTGCGAATCCTAGCCATCGAATCCTCCTGTGACGAGACCGCCGCCGCCGTCGTTGAAGACGGCCGCACGGTCCTTTCCTCCGTGGTCGCCTCCCAGATTGAGACCCATCAGAAATACGGCGGGGTGGTCCCTGAACTCGCCAGCCGCGAGCATATGCGAGCCATCACGCCGGTGGTGGATGAAGCCCTGACACGAGCGGGCATTACGTGGTCCGAGCTCGACGCCGTGGCCTGCACGTATGGGCCAGGATTGTTGGGCGCGCTGCTGGTCGGTGTCACTTACGCCAAGGCCATCTGCAAGGCGCGGGGGTTGCCGCTGATCGCGGTGAACCACCTGGAGGGCCACATTCACGCCGTCGTGCTGGAGCATCCGCAAACGGCGCTGCCCGCGCTGGCGCTGATTGTCAGTGGCGGGCATACGCACCTGTATCATGTGCGCGGCGATTTCGAGTACGAACTGATCAGCCGGACGCGCGACGACGCCGCCGGCGAGGCTTACGACAAGGTGGCGAAGCTCCTCGGCTTCCCCTATCCGGGCGGCCCGATTCTGGACAAGCTCGCGCCGTATGGTGATCCTCATGGCGTCCGCTTCACACGCGCCAACATGAAGGGCAATGCGCTGGATTTTTCTTTTTCCGGCCTGAAAACAGCGGTCCTGCGATGGACAGAGGCGCATCCGATCGCCGATGAAATTGCGGCGCGGCGCCGGCTGGGCAGTGGCACGACCGTCGACGAATGGCTGGCCGTGACGCCGCCGGCGACGCGCGACCTCATCGCCAGTTTCCAGCAAACGGTGATCGACGAACTGCTCTCGCGCATCGGCAAACTGGCGGCGGAGCACCCCGTCGAAAGCGTGATCATCACCGGCGGCGTGGCCTGCAATGCGGGCCTGCGGCAGGCCGCGGCGCGGTCCCGCATCGGCGTGCCGATCTACTTCCCTACCCCGGGCCTTTCCACCGACAACGCCGCCATGATCGGCGCCGCGGCCTTCCGCAAATTCCGCGCGGGCGACTTCGCGGGCATGGATCTCCGCGCCAAAGCATCGCTCGCGCTGTGATCCAATAAACGCATGCTCCTCCGTGTTGCCTGCCTCGTTCTGGCCGCATCCGTGTGCGCCGACGCCGCTATTCGCAAGATCTACGTGGAAGAACGGACCGACGTGCTCGATGGGCGCTCCTTCGGCAATACGGGCCCCTATGAGCGGATCACAGCCAAAGCCCATTTCGTGATCGACCCGAACCTACCCGCCAATCAGCGCATCCGCGACATCGCGCTCGCGCCGAAGAACGCCGCCGGGATGGTGGAATTCACCGCCGATCTCTACGTACTGAAACCTCGCCTGCAGGACAAAGGCAACGGCACCATTCTGTACGAAGTCTCCAACCGCGGCGGCAAGAGCATGCTCTCCACCTTCAACTACGCGGCCGGCAGCAAGGACCCGCGCACCGAAGCCGAGTTCGGCGATCTGTTCCTGCTGGAGCAAGGTTTCACGCTGGTCTGGGTGGGTTGGCAGTTCGATATCCCAGAAGAAAAAGGCAACGTCGGCATCACCGTGCCACGCGCCGATGGCATCACGGGCATCGTCCGCAGCGAGTTCGTTCCGTCCGCGAAGACCACGCGATTCAACCTGGCCGACCGCACCATGAAGCCCTATCCGGTTGCCGATCCCGACGCGCCCGGCACGCAGCTTTTCGTTCGCGATTCTCCCGATGGCCCGCGCCGCGTGATCCCGCGCAGCCAGTGGAAATTCTGGGACAACACGGGCGTGGAGATGGCCGCTGGCTTCCTGCCCGGTAAGCTCTACGATGTCGTGTATACCGCGAAGAATCCGGCCATCGCAGGCCTGGGCATGGCCGCCACGCGCGACGTGATCAGCTTTCTGAAATACACCAATGACGGGCTGATCCTGCTCGGGGATCAGTCGCGCTATTTGAAGCGCGCGCTCGGCTTCGGCATCTCCCAATCCGGGCGATTTCTGCGCACGTTTCTCTACCAGGGATTCAACGCCGATGAGAACGGGAAGCGTGTGTTCGACGGTGTCTGGTCGCACGTCGGCGGCGCCGGCCGCGGCAGTTTCAACCAGCGGTTCGCGCAGCCCTCGCGCGATGGGCACCGCATGACGAACACGTTCTACCCCACCGACGTTTTCCCCTTCGCCGACCTGCGCATGCTGGACCCGGAGACCCGGGAGGCGGACGGGTTGCTGGTGACTGCCGTCGATCAGAACGTGCAGCCGAAGATCTTCTACACCAATGGCGCCTACGAATACTGGGGCCGCGCCGCGTCGCTCATCCACACCAGCCCCGATGGCAAGAAGGATGACGGCCTGGGCGACAACACCCGCGCCTATTTCATTAGCGGCACCCAGCACGGGCCCGGCACTTTCCCGCCGCGCAAAACGGACACGGCGTACCTGTCGAATCCCAACGACGCGCGGCCGGTGATGCGCGCGCTGTTGACCCAAATGGCCGCGTGGCTGAAGGACGACAAGGCCCCGCCGGCGTCCCGCGTGCCCCGTGTCGACAGGGGCGAACTGGTGCCGTTGACCGCGCTGCGCTTCCCGGCAATTCCGGGCGTCAGCGTACCGAAGAGCCCCAACGTGCCGTACCGGGCCGACTACGGTCCCGACTTCAACTCCAAAGGCATCGCCACCATTGAACCACCCAAGCTGGGCAAGCCCTACGGCGTTCTGGTCCCGCAAGTGGACCTCGATGGAAACGAGGTGGCGGGCATCCGCATGCCCGATGTGAGCGTGCCCCTCGGCACTTATACGGGCTGGAATCGGCGCGATGTCTCGATCGGCGCGCCCACCGAGATCTACAGCATGACCGGCGGTTTTCATGCTTTTCCGGCTACCGTGAAGGACAAAACGGCACGCAAGGATCCGCGCCCGGCCATCACGGAGCGTTACTCTTCCCGCGAGGATTATCTCGGCAAAATCGGTGCCGCGATGGACGCCCTTGCAAAGGACGGCTTCCTCCTCCCCGCCGACCGGGCACGCCTGGAGAAACAGGCGGAAACGCGCTGGGCCCAACTCACGGCACAATAGAAGGTGATGAATCCTTCTGGCGTTACATTGCAGCCCGTTGAGGGCGTGAAGAATTTGATTGCCGTCGGCAGCGGTAAAGGCGGCGTGGGAAAGACCACGGTCTCGGTGAACCTGGCCATTGCGCTGGCCGCGCAGGGGCACAAGGTTGGCCTGATGGACGCCGACGTCTACGGCCCGAACGTGCCGTTGATGATGGGCACCCGCGCCAATCCGCACGCGATCGGCGAACGCATTCAGCCCATTGAAAGCCACGGCGTGAAACTCATGTCGATGGGCTTCCTCAGCCCGGGCGACAAGCCGCTCATCTGGCGCGGCCCCATGCTCCATTCCGTCATGCAGCAGTTTCTGCGCGGCGTCGATTGGGGCCAGCTCGACTACTTGCTCATCGACCTGCCGCCCGGCACCGGCGACGTGCAACTCTCGCTTGTGCAGACCGTGCCGATCAACGGCGCCGTCGTCGTCACCACGCCCAGCGAAGTGGCCATGGAAGACGCGCGCAAGGCCGTCCGCATGTTCGAACAGGTGAAGACGCCCATCGTTGGCCTCGTGGAAAACATGAGCTACCTGGTGGGGCCCGGAGGCGAACACATCGACGTATTCGGCCAGGGTGGCGGTCGCCGTATGGCCGAAGCGATGAACATCCCATTCCTGGTGGAACTGCCGCTCGATCCGAAGGTCCGCATCGGCGGTGACTCGGGCGCCCCCGCCGCGCTTGATCCGCTTGGCGCCGGCGCCGCGTTCCACGAGTTGGCAACCAAGGTCTCCGACGCGATGGCCGGCCTTTCGAAAAAGGCCGGCCCGAAGATCACGCTCGAAGACTAGTTCACCGAGGCGCGATCAGCTGCACCTCCTCCATCGCGGCGAGCGTTATCAGTTTTGTGCCGATGATCTCGCCGATGATCAGTTTGGCCCCGCCGGGTTGCGCGATGATCCGCAGCCCGGCGGCCTTCAGCTTGGTCAACGTTGCCTCGGAAACATCTCGTAAGTAGAGCCGGATGCCAATCTTTTCCGCCGACGTCGTCTTGGCCTGCAACTCGGCCGAGAGCTTCGGCGCGCTCGCCTCCGCGTCCCTCGCCTTGCGCTCTTCCCGAATCATCGGCGGCGCGGTGGGCCGGGCCATGTTGTCGGCGCGACGGCCAATAATGCCGCCCGCGAACCCGCCTGTCGGCGCCATCGCCGGCATCGGCTGCATCATGTACTTGGCCGATTCCGCACCCGCCATGCGTCCATCCACGCCTTCCGGAACCTCCACCGGAACTTCGATGGTGCGCAGCTTGCCCTGTTCGGAGATCGTCTGGTGTTCCACGGCGACGAACGAGGTAAACGGCGTCATCAACGCGTACCGAAGGCCCAGTTCCGTGATCGCCTCCCGGTTCTGCGTTGCACCATCCACCATCAACTCGCCCACCTTCGTCCGCGCCCACAGCGACCGGATTCCATCGCGCTGCGCCGTCGCCGGCAGGTCCACTTGCAGTGAACGCTCAAACGGATGGCCGCCCATTTTGCCCGTGATCTTCACTACGCCGCGTCCTGCATCGCGGTACCGCCCGGTGATCACCACAGGCTTGGCGCTGAATAGATCGGGCACTCGCTTCGGATAGATTTCGTCGACAGCCAGCCCCTGGAAAGTGAACTGAATATCGGTCAACAGCGGCGTCTGCACCCGCGTATGAAACCGTTTCGCAGCGGCCGAACCGTCGTCCTGCAGCCCGACGTATTCCACCTCGCCACGCCCCTGCTGCGACATCTGGTCCAGCAGGTGGCGGTTCACCGAACTGCCGACGCCGAAGCTGAACACGCGCGCCTCCGGATGCTGGCGGATCTCGCGAATAATCTCGTCCTCATTGCCCACGTACCCATCTGTCATGAAGCAGACGATGCGCACATGCTCCCGCGATCCCGACGGCGCCAGCGACGCGCGGATCGCCTTCATCATCTCCGTACCGCCGCCGCTGCGGCGCCCGGCCAGGAACCGTTTGGCGTCGGCAATGTTCTCTTGCGTCGCGGGCACCGGCGCGGGGAACAGCAGATGGGTGTCACCGGAAAACGTGATCAGGTTGAAGCGGTCCCGCGGGTGCAAGCCCTCGATCGCCGCCATCATCGCCTCCTTCGCCTTGTCCAACGGGAAGCCGTGCATGGAGCCCGACGTGTCAATCACAAACACTATCTCCTTCGGCGTAATATCCTCCCGCGCCGGCTGATCGGGCGGCGCCAGCACGAACGTGAAGTAGCCCTGGCCATCGCGGCCGCGATGAGTCAACAGCGCGTCGTTGATCTTCTTCCCCGTCACGTCCCACCGCAGAATGAAGTCCTTGTTCGGAATCTCGTTCTGGTTGCGCAGCTTGACGAACGCGCCCGCCGCCGTACGATTCTCGACGACCACTTCATGCGTCGCCGAGTCAATCGCGTCCACTGGCAACCCCGCGTCCAGTTTCAGCGACAGCGAAATATCATGCCCCGCGCGCGTCCCCTGCGCGGCGTACTTCGGATTCTGAAACGCGCCCGGATTGTGCTTCGGCGAGTAGCGCGGCCCCACCACCATCGGGAACACAAACTCATATCGCCCGGCTTCGAACTTCAACGTCTCGACATACTGAATCTCCACCTCCACCTTCGCGTTCGGCGGAATGTTCGCCACGCTCTGCACGAAGACGTTCGGCCGTTCCTGGTCCAATAACCCCGCCAGTTTCCCCTGCCGGCGCGCGGCATCGTAGATCGCCCGCGCCTCTTCCTTGCGCTTGATGGTCCCCTTCACCACGCGATCGCCAATGCGAATCGTCATGTCGTCCACAGCGCCAGCCGCGGCCAGCGGAAACGTGTAGATCGCCTCCATCGGGTCGCCCGTGGGGTTGCGGAACACCTGCCGCACCTTCACGCGGACCACCGGCCCCTGCACGTCGGCGGTCACCGCCGTATGCTCCAGCGGGCAGGGCGCGTCCACCGCGCCGTTCTTATCCAACCGCGCCAGCATGCCGCCCGGCGTGCTGCTTGCCTCAGCCGCCTGTGGCCGCCACAACCCCAGCGCCGCCAGGCCCAGGGCTACTACTGATAACTGCTTTCTCATCGTGATCTCCGTGTTGGCTCGTTGCCGTCACCAGGGAGATCACGCCACGCCGAAAACCCTTTCAGCGCAGCCGCAAAATAATTCGCGCCGCTGGTTCGTCCGCGCGCGCCAGCCGTCCCATCACCTTCTTCTCTGGTGCCTCTTCCACTACGCGAAGCGCCAACGCATCCCCGTTCGCCATCGACGCCTGCGGTACCGGCAGTTCCAATTCTTCGCCCGCGCGCCCATCGCGCTGCGCCAGCCGTTGCCCACGCTCATCCATCAACACAACGCGCGTGGCCGTCCGCGGCACGTAGCGAATGGCAATCGTCTCAACACGGCCCACAGCGTCACCCGACGGCACGCGCACCCACACCCCATCGCCCGTGCGCCGCCACGCGCTCAACGGCGAAGCCTCCCGCTCCTTTGCCGCGTCCCGCATGGCGGACGACGCGCCCATCCCGCCCGCCGGCGCCGTCTGCCGCCGAGCCAGCGCGGGAGCCGCCGGCGCAATCTGTTGCGAGGGAGCCGGGGCCGCCGCCGTCTGCTGGGTCTGCTGCGCCCGGAACTCTGCCACTACCTCGTTTCGCGCTCCCGCTGGCTTATCCGCCACCGCATCAGCGGCGATCTTTTCGGGGGGCGGCGGCGGCGCGGCCGGCAGCGGAATGCTTACCGCCTGCGGCAGAGGGGCCCGGTTCTCCGCCATGATCTTCGGCGGCTCCTCTACCACCGCCGGCTTCGGCTTCTGAGGCACACCTGCAGACGGCGGCGGCACAAACGGTTTCGTGTCCCGCGGCGCACTGCTGGTCACCTCCGCCAACTTCGCCAACTCAGGACGATCGAACATCATGTACGTCACCGCACCCGATACAAAAACCACGCCGATCCCGGCCGCCCAAGCCAGCCACAATGGCTGCCGGCGCGGCTCCGTCTTCGGCAAGCGGGCGGGTGCCGCAGCCACCGGCACCTCTTCCTCCTGCAACGCATCGATCAACCGGTTCCGCGCCCCGGGCAGCTCAATCGCCTCCCGCAGGGCTTCTTCCTCCATCAACTGATCGAACAACTCCTGATCCTGCAACGCCGCGGCAAACAACGCCTTCCGCTCCTCCTCCGACAGCCCGCCCGTCGCATACTCCGCCAGAAGCCGGTCCAACTGTTCGCGCTCCATTACCGGCCTCCCTTCATGCGTTCAATCAACTGCTTCCGGCATCGCAGATCCCACGTATACACCGTGTTGATGGACTCGGCGCCCAGCACCTGCTGAATCTCCGGAAACTTCAATCCCTGCAACTTCAACCGGAACAGATCCCGGCACCGGTCCCCTAGCGCCAATAGCGCCGTCTCCAATCGATCCAATCGCTCCCGCCGCTCCAACTGCGCCTCCGGATTCTCCGCCGGGTCCGCAATCGGATACTCCTCCACCGGCACCGACGCGCCCTCGCCCCGCCGCGACGATTTCGTATGCAGCGCCATAATCTTGAACCGCGCGATTTGCATGGCCAGCGGCACCAGTTCCTCCAGCCCCTCCACGTGCGAATACTTTTCTTCGAGCACCAGCAGCGTCTCCTGCGCCACGTCTTCCGCGGTCACCGGGCCACCAGCGCCCCTCATCATACGAGATGCCGCGAACCCGACAATCCTTTCACGCAATTGTGTCAGCAGGTCCGCGCGCGTCAACATCGGCTACTTTCCCAACAACCCGGCGATCGCCGCTTCCAGCCCCGCCGCCTTGAACCCGCCCGGCCCCGGCGCACCCTTCACCACCACGCGCCCGTCTTTCCCAATCAGGTAGTACCGGTCGGGCCAGGCCGTGTACGCCGACTCCACCGCGTTATCCATCCCATCCACCAAGGTCGGAAATGCAATGCCCAGATTTCGCGCACACGACGTGGCGTGCCCGTCCTTCTGTTCGTAGCTCTTGGCCGATTTGATCAACACGCCCTCTATCTCATTCTGCGCCACCTGCCAGCCGTCCGTCGGATGCGACTCCCGCACGTACACCAGCAGAAACTCCACGTCCCGCGCGTACTTCTTAGCCATCGCGTTCAAGGCCCCAACCTGGGACCGGAAGGGCGGTCAACTGTAGCTCCCGAACACCAGCGCCACCGGCCGCGTCCCGCGAAACGACGAAAGCCGCACTCGATTCTCCGACTGCACCAGCCGCAGATCGAAGTCCGGCGCCAGGTCTCCCGGCTGCAACCGGCCCTCGCCATGCCCCATCGTCCGCATGATTTCGCGGACTTGCGGCGACGGCCCCTGCGCGGGCAAACCGCTCATGGATAGAAACACAACGGCAACAATGGCCCTCATGGCTTTACTATAGTAAGCGTAGCCGCCAGGCAATGCGTTTCTTCTTTTCCAAACGGGTTCCGCCCTTCGACCGGGTCGCCATCATTGAAAGTGGCTCCCGCCAACTCCTCGAAGACCTCCTCCCGGGGCTCTACGAGATCTATGGCGAGTCGATGCAACTGGACCTCATCACCTGTTACGCCGGCACGCCCAAAGCGTTCCGCCCCGAACAGGGACAGGTGTTTCGCATCACGGCCTACAACGGCCACGCCGGCCGCGAACAGCTCGTCAGCGAGCTCAAAGCTCGAAACTACAGCATCACCGGCATGATCTGCTCCGCCGAGCCCATCATGACCAAATGGAAGTGGATGCTCGCCTTTCGCCTGCCCGGCAAGGTATTCTTGCTGAACGAGAACGGCGACTACTTCTGGATGGACCGGGGCCACCTGGACATCCTCACTCACTTCGCCCTGTTTCGACTCGGCCTCGCCGGCGCGGGCGCGGTACTCACCATCGGCCGTATCGTTCTTTTTCCCTTCAGTCTTCTCTACCTGCTGGCCTTCGCCGGCATGGTGCATCTACGCAGAAAGGCACGTGCATGAAAGCGATTCTCGTCCGCGAAACGGGCGGTCCCGAAAAAATGTTGTTTGAAGAGGTTGCGGTTCCCACGCCAGGCAAGGGCCAGGCGCTGGTCCGCATCGCCACCAGCGGCGTGAACTTCATCGATATCTACTTCCGCATCGGCCTGTACAAAGCCGACCTGCCTTTCACGCCCGGCATGGAAGCCGCCGGCGTCGTCGAAGCCGTGGGCGAAGACGTCACCGACCTCCAACCCGGTGACCGCGTCGCCTACGCCATGGCACGCGGCTCGTATGCCCAATACGCCGTCGTCCCCGCCTGGCAACTGGTGAAGGTACCGGCCGGGCTCGACTTGAGCCTCGCCGCAGCCGCCATGCTGCAGGGCATGACCGCCCACTACCTCACCCACTCCACCTTCCCGCTCCAAAACGGACAGACCTGCCTGGTCCACGCCGCCGCCGGCGGTGCCGGCCAGCTCGTCGTCCAGATGGCCAAGCGCCGCGGAGCCCGCGTCATCGGCACCGTCGGCAGCGCGGAGAAAGCCGCCATCGCCAAGGAAATCGGCGCCGACGAGACCATCCTCTACAACGAACAGGACTGGGTGGCCGAAACCAAGCGCATCACCGAAGGCCGCGGCGTCGACGTGGTCTACGATTCGGTAGGCGCGTCCAGCTTCATGGGTTCGCTCGATTGTCTCCGCCCGCGCGGCATGATGGTCACCTACGGCAACGCCAGCGGCGCCGTCCCGGCCGTCGAACCGCTGCTGCTGAACCAGAAGGGGTCACTGTTCCTAACGCGCCCCACGCTGGCCCACCACTGCGCCTCCCGCGAAGAACTCAACTGGCGCGCCAGCGACGTTCTCAACGGCATCGCCTCCGGTGACCTGAAGCTGCAGATCCACAAAACCTATCCGCTGTCCGAAGTGCACCAGGCACATGAGGATCTGGCGGCGCGCAAGACCACCGGCAAACTTCTCCTCGATGTCAACGCCTAACGAGCAGCGGGGCCGGCTGGCCCAACTTTGGAAGGACGCGGCGGCGCTCGAACTCGACGCCGCCCTCGTCTCTGCCCTCCCCAACGTGCGCTACCTTACCGGCTTCACCGGCAGCAACGGGCTCCTGTTGGTTACCGAGCGGCAGGCCACGCTGTTCACCGATCCCCGCTACACGCTGCAGGCGCGAACCGAATCCGCCGGCAGCGGCGTGAAGGTGGTCATCGCAAAGAAGTCGCTCGAAGAGGCGCTCACGCCCCGGCTGGCCAAACTCAAACGTATCGGCTTCGAAAACAACCGCCTCTCCTACCGTGCCTGGGAACACCTGCAGCGCAATCTGCCGCTCAGCGCCTCGCTCAAGCCGTTGGGCAATGTGCTGGAACAGCAACGCATGGTGAAGTCCCCCACCGAGATCGCCGCCATTCGCGAATCGGTCAACATTAATTCTCAGGCCTTCGCCGCCGCGCTCACCCGCTTCCGCCCCGGCATGACGGAGACCGATTTCGCCGCCGAAATCGAATACCAGATGCGTCTGCTGGGCGCTGATAAGCCGGCCTTCGACACCATCGTCGCCTTCAAGAAAAACTCCGCCCTGCCCCACGCCCGCCCCGGCAATGCCCGGATTGATGGAAATGGTTTATTATTAATTGATATGGGCACATTTCGAGGCGGGTATGCCAGCGACATGACTCGCTGCGTCCACCTCGGCAAACCCGGCGCAAAAACCCGTGATTTATACCGAGCAGTTCTGGAAGCCCAGTTGGCCGGTGTAAACACAGTAGCCCCCGGTGTCTCTGCTGGTGATGTCGATGTCGCCACCCGTCGCGTTCTCCGGAAACATGGGCTCGCCAAGTTCTTCGTTCACAGCACCGGACACGGGCTCGGCCTGGAAATTCACGAAGCTCCCCGGCTCGGCCGCGCGGACGAAACAAAATTGCAGGCCGGGATGGCGATTACAATCGAACCCGGCGCGTATATTGATGGTGTCGGCGGTGTCCGCATCGAAGACACGGTCCTTACAACGCCAACCGGCGTTGAAATCCTAACCCCAACAGCAAAAGAACTCGTTTTTCTTTAACCTACGAAATGAACATTTCCGAAATCAAAGAGTTAATTCAGACCCTCGTCGATTCTGGCGTGGCTGAACTCGAAGTCCAACGCGGCGAAAACCGCGTCCGCATCGTTCGTGGTGGCATCCAGCAGGAAATCATCGTTGCTGGTTCCGCTCCTACGGTTGCCCTCGCCGCCCCGGCGGCTTCCAACCCTGTCGCTCACGTCGCGCCGGCGCACGCAACGCCGCCCGTCGAAGACGAAAAGACGCTCGCCGTGAAGTCGCCGATTGTCGGCACCTTCTACGCCTCCGCCTCTCCCGGCTCCGCCCCATTCGTCAACGTGGGCGATGTCGTCAAACCCGGTCAGGTTCTCTGCATCGTCGAATCGATGAAGCTGATGAACGAGATCGAGTGCGAAGTCTCCGGCACCATCATCGCCCGGCTCGTCGAAAACGGCGCCCCGGTTGAATACGGCGCCACGCTCTTCACCGTTCGCCCCCACTAAGATGTTCAAGAAGATTCTCATCGCCAACCGGGGCGAGATCGCGCTCCGCGTCGTCTGTGCGTGCAAGGAGCTCGGCATCCGCACCGTCGCCGTCTATTCGGAAGCGGATCGCCATTCTCTCCACGTGCGCTTTGCCGATGAGGCCATCTGCATCGGCCCGGCCAAAAGCGCCCGCAGCTACCTCGATATCCCCAGCGTCATCAGCGCCGCGGAGATCTCGAACGTCGACGCCATCCACCCCGGCTACGGCTTTCTCAGTGAAAACGCTGGCTTCGCTGAGGTCTGCGAAGCCTCGGGCATCACCTTCATCGGCCCCAAGCCGTCGGTGATCGAAGCTATGGGCTTCAAGCAGCATGCCCGCACGGCGATGCAGAAAGCCGGCATCCCCATCCTGCCCGGTTCCAAGGGCATCATCGAGTCCGCCGAACAGGCGCTCGAAATGGCCGAAGTCGTCGGTTATCCGGTCATCCTCAAGGCCAGCGCCGGCGGGGGCGGTCGCGGGATGCGTGTCGTCAACGAAGCCTCCGAACTGCCCAACCTTCTCGCGCAGGCGCAGGCCGAAGCCGGTGCCGCCTTCTCCTGTCCGGACATGTACATGGAGAAGTACATCCGCAAGCCCCGCCACATTGAGTTCCAGGTCCTGGCCGACCACTACGGCAACGTGGAAATTCTGGGCGAGCGCGAATGCTCCATCCAGCGCCGCCACCAAAAGCTCATTGAAGAATCGCCCAGTCCGCGCGTCACCCCGGAGATGCGCCAGACCATCGGCGACTCGCTCAAAAAAGCCATGCGCGAGGTCGGCTACACCAATGCCGGCACCGTCGAATTCCTCATGGATGAGGACGGCAGCCTCTACTTCATCGAAGTGAACGCCCGCGTGCAGGTGGAACATCCGGTTACCGAAATGGTCACCGGCATCGACATCGTCAGAGCGCAGATCCGCATCGCCGCCGGCGAAAAACTGAGCGACATTCTCACGGAGCCCGTCACCATGCGCGGCCACGCCGTCGAGTGCCGCATCAACGCTGAGAACCCGGTAACATTCACCCCCAGCCCCGGCAAGATCACCGGTCTGAACCTGCCCGGTGGCATCGGCGTCCGCGTCGATACCTGGGCCTATTCCGACTGCGTCATCCCGCCCTACTACGACTCGCTCGTGGCCAAGCTCATCTGCCACGCCCCGACTCGCCAGGAAGCCATCCAACGCTCCCTGCGCGCGCTCGACATGTTCATTGTCGAAGGCATTCATACCTCCATCCCCCTCCACCAGCGCATTTTGCAGGATCCGGAGTTCCAGGCGGGAGATATCGATACTGGCTTCATCGCCCGCTTCCTGGAGAAATCCAAACCAGCCGGGTCGTAATGCCTGGCAATTCCCTCAGTTTTCGGTCGCGGTCTTATTGATTCGGTCGATTACGATGACGGTCACCGAGCCCCTGCCTGCAGTTAGTTTCAGGCCAAGTTGCTCCGGCAACGCCGCAAACAGGGAAATGCCAGTTTGCTCAGCGTTGCCGTGTTCTGACGCCCACTCCAGTTTCACCTGATAAATGCCATGTAAGCCGGTTTGATCGATGACTGGTTTCCCAATCTCTTGGAATGCGGAGAGAATGGAAGCCAGTCGCTCCATCGAGATTCCGAATGTACCGGTGTCAAATACACCGCCCTGATAAGTCGTAACGCCGGTCGGACCTGTATCGGAGAGTTTTCTTATCTTCGCTCCCCCCTTGGCGACCACGAGATGAAGTACCGGCAGTTGCCGGACTTCGCGGTGGAACTGAAGTTGAAACCGCTCCGCCAGCAGAGCCTGAAGCATCTGAAGACACTCTGTGTGTCCAGCGGGAAACGCGGGTTTTGCTTCGATATCGAACCGGTCCGCCTCGAACCAATCGGGGGCGCTAACGATTTGAAAGTCCTTCACATCGAACGCCTGCTGCACGATCATGGAAAAAGGCATGTTCCGGACACTTACCTTACGTCCGGAACTACATATTCCCGATCCCCCAATCGCATTCGAACCTGTACGATTCACCCGAATGGACGCAACTTCAAATGTGGCGACCTGCGCCAGGATCGTGCACGAAGCCAGCATGAGGAAGTGCAAGCGGGCCATGGTGACCTGATTGTAGCAATCCAACCTCCGCCGTTCATACTACGGTCGAGCTCAACGGCAATAGTAAAATAAGGGGCTTGACCCTCCCCTCCCTCTTCGACCTCTCCCTCATCGGCCGCCGCGACTCGCCCGCCCTCGAATGGAGCGGCCAACAATTCACCTTCGGCGACATCGACACTCGCGCCTCCCGCATGGCCAACCTCCTCGCCGCCCGGGGCCTCGAAAAAGGGGACCGCCTATGCGTCTACCTCGCCAACTGCCTCGAATACATCGATCTCTACCTTGCCGCCACCCGCCTCGGTGTCATCTTCGTCCCCGTCAACGTCCTCTACCGCGACCGCGAAATCCGCCACATCCTCCACGACGCCGAGCCAAAAGCCCTCATCACGACCGCCGCCCAAACCGAGTTCATCCCCGATCCCCCCACCCCCATCTGGCTCCTCGAAGACCTCCGCGCCGAACTCCCCAACCAACCCACCACTCGCACAATCAACGTCACCGACGCCGACACTCCCGCCGCCATTGTCTACACCTCCGGCACCACCGGCACCTCCAAAGGCGCCGTCCTCACCCACCACAACTTCGTCGTCAACGCCGTCAATCTCCTCACCGTCTGGCAGTTCACCCCAGCCGACCGCCTCCTATTAACCCTCCCCCTCTTCCACGTCCACGGCCTCGGCAACGGCATCCACTGCTGGCTCGCCAGCGGCTGCCTCCTCCGCCTCACCGAACGCTTCGCCCACGACCAGGCCGCCCAGTGGATGCGCGACTTCCAGCCCACCATCTTCTTCGGCGTCCCCACCATGTACGTCCGCATGCTGGAATGGCCCGCCGAAACCGCCGCCGAAGTCGGCCGTTCCATGCGCCTCTACGTCTCCGGCTCCGCTCCTCTCCCGGCCCAAACCCACGAGGAGTTCCGCGCCAAGTTCGGCCATACAATCCTCGAACGCTACGGCATGAGCGAAACGCTCATGAACATCACCAATCCCTACATCGGCGAACGCCGCCCCGGCTCCGTAGGCCTCCCCATGCCCGGCGTCTCCGTGAAAAACGCGGACCCCGATGGCAACCCCGTCCCCGATGGCGAAGTCGGCGAACTCTACCTGAAGGGGCCCAATCTTTTCGCTGGCTACTGGCGCCGCCCCGAAGCCACCGAACAGGCCTACCGCGACGGCTGGTTCCGCACCGGCGACATCGCCGTCCGCTCCCCCGATGGCTACTACACCCTCCAGGGCCGTCGCAGCGATCTCATCATCTCCGGCGGCTTCAACATCTACCCCCGCGAAATCGAAGAGTTCCTGGCCGAACAGCCCGGCGTCGAAGAAGTAGCCGTAGCCTCCAGCCCGGACCCCAGAAGAGGCGAAGTCCCTGTCGCCTACATCGTCGGCGCCTGCGACACGGCCGCGCTCGAAGAAGCCTGCCGAGCCAACCTGGCCAGCTTCAAAGTCCCCCGGGCGTTCCTCAAAATCGACAAACTCCCCCGCACCGCACTCGGTAAAATTCAGAAACAGCTCCTGCCCAAATGGGAGCCAGCGAACTAAAATTCGCTACCATGCGAAGGTGAAGTTTCGATTCGCCGCCCTGGCCCTCGCCCTCGCCGCTGCCCTCTCCGCCGCCGAAGCGCCGCGCTATACAGCGCGCATCGTCAAGTCGTTCCCGCACGATCCCGGCGCCTTCACGCAAGGCCTGGAGTTCCATAACGGCGCGCTCTATGAAAGCACCGGCATGGTCGGCACCTCCGGCATTCGCAAAGTGGCGCTCGACACCGGCAAGGTCCTCCAGCAACTCCGCGTCAACCCGCCCTTCTTCGGCGAAGGCATCACCATCATCAACGGCCAATTGATCCAGCTCACATGGCAGCATCAAACGGGCTTCGTCTACAAATTCCCCGAACTCCAATTCGTCAAACAGTTCCGCTACTCCGGCGAAGGCTGGGGCCTCACCAACGATGGCAAGCAGATCTACATGAGCGACGGCACAGCCCAGATCCGCATCTGGGACCCCGCCACGCTCAAGGAAATCCGCCGCATCACCGTCACCGATGGCACCCGCCAGATCGCCGCGTTGAACGAGCTCGAATGGGTGAAAGGTGAGATCTGGGCCAACGTCTGGCAGACCGATCAGATCGTCCGCATCTCCCCCGCCACTGGCAAGGTGCTCGGCTGGATCGACTGCTACGACCTGCCTCGCGACCGCAACAGCGCCGACGTCTTGAACGGCATCGCCTACAACGCCACCACCCGCCAGCTCATCGTCACCGGCAAGCTCTGGTCAAAGATCTACCAGATCGAACTCGTCCCCCAAAAACGATAAACTCTCCTGATGGTCTTTTGGATCATCGCCATCCTGACCGCGGCTCTGTTGCCCGCACAGCAAACCGGAGCCTCGCTCTCCGGCACCATCACCGACGCCGGCGGCGCCGCCATCCCGAATGTCGAAGTCGTCGCCATTCAAGCCGAAACCGCCACCCGCACCGTCAGCCTCACCAACGAATCGGGCTTCTACTCGCTCCGTCCACTCGCCATCGGCACCTATTCGCTAACCGTGAAACACGCGGGGTTCAAGGTCTCCCAGCGTTCCGGTATTGCCCTCTCCACCGGGCAAAGCATGGAGCTCAACGTCACGCTCGACCCCGGCAACGTCACCGAAACAGTCACCGTCACCGCCGACTCGCCACTCCTCGAATCCCGCAGCGCCGAGGCCAGCCAGCTCATCGAATCGAAGACCATCGAGGACATGCCGATGGGCGACCGCCGCGCCCTAAACATCGTCGAAATCACCGGCGCCACTGTCTTCATCCCCAACGAAACCGGCGGCTCCCCGACGTTTTCCCTGGCCGGTGGCCGCGCCGGCAGCCAGATGTTCTGGATCGACGGCGGCGCCGGCCAGAATCAACGAATGGGCGTCGCCCAAACCGGCTGGGACCCACCCATCGAAACCCTCCAGGAAATCAAGATCATGGGCAACGGCTTCTCCGCCGAGTTCGGCGCCTCCGCCGGTGGCGTCGTCATCGCCAACACCAAGTCCGGCACCAACAAGTACAAAGGCTCGCTGTTTGAATACTTCCGCAACCAGGTCCTGGACGCGCCCAATTTCTTCTCCCCCATTGTCGATGGCCAGAAGGAACGCCCCGCGCTCCGCTACAACATCTTCGGCGGCACCATCGGCGGCCCCATCGTCAAGGACAAAACCTTCTTCTTCTTCGCCTACGAAGGTTCCCGCCGCGGTGACGGAACGATTCGCACGCTGACCGTCCCCACCGCTCTCCAACGCAACGGCGATTTCTCCCAAACCGAAAACGCCCGCGGCCTCGCCGTCATCTACGACCCCGCCACCTCCCGCCGCAATACCGCCAACGCCATCATTCGCGATCCCTTCCCCGGCAATATCGTCCCAAGCGGCCGCATCGACCCGATCGCCCGAAACCTCGCCCCGTTCTTCCCCGTCGCCAATCGCCCGCCCGACGACCGCACGGGCGCCAACAACTTCCGCCAAAACGACGTCAATCGAACCCGCCGCGATAACATCACGTTCAAAATCGATCACACCCTTTCGAGCAAAGACAAACTCCTCTACCGCTATCTCTTCCTCACCGAAGAAAGCGTCCGCTCCAGCGTCTATCCAACGCCAGCCGCCGACACCATCACGCAATCCAACGGCGGCAGCGCGATCCACTACGGCGCCTGGACGCGCCTCGTGTCGCCAACGATGATCAACGAACTCCGCTTCACCTACGCCACCCGCGACTTCCGCGCCTTCGCCCGCGGCGCCGGGGAAGGCTGGCCCACCAAGCTCGGCTTCAAAGGCGTTGCCGATGACTTCTTTCCCAACATCGCCCCCGCCGCCTACGCTGCCCTTGGAAGCACCGCCCAGGACCGCCAGCAGTTCCCCATCAAGCAGTATCAAATCGCCGAATCGCTCTCCTGGATCCGTGGCAAACACGCCGTAAAGATCGGCGCCGAATTCCGCCCCTCTTTCAATCACGAGATCCTCCGCGCTACCGTCTCCGGCCGCTACGTCTTCAGCCGCGGTTTCACCGGCGCCGTCGGCAACGCCCAAACCGGCAACGGCTTCGCCACCATGCTCCTCGGCGTCCCCACCACATTTGAGACCCGCGAGACCGACGAGCTCGATCGAAAGACCAACTACTACGCCTTCTTCCTCCAAAATGACTGGTCCATCGGCTCCACGCTGACGTTAAACCTCGGCGTCCGCTGGGAAGCCGATTCGCCCATGCGCGACAGCAACAACCGCATCAACGGCTTCGACCCAACCGCCATCAACCCCGTCTCCGGCACCCCCGGCGTCGTGAAATTCCTCGGCGTGAACGGCTACCGCGATACCCCCTACGATCCCGATTGGAACAACTGGGCGCCCCGCGTCGGCATCGCCTGGCGGCCCTTCGGCGCGAAGAAGACGGTCGTTCGAACCGGCTTCGGCGTCTTCTTCTCCCACCCCTTCTCCCGCGCCGTCCCCACCGCCGCCACCCTTGGCTTCGAACAGTCCGCCCAACTCATCCTCCAGGACAACAACGAAGGCATCCCCTACACGCTCTCCCGTGGCATCCCGCTCCCACCCACGCAGCGCAATCCGCTCAACGATCGCTTTGCCGCCGTTGCCCCCGGCGTCACGCCCACCCAGGCCATTACCTACTTCGAACCCAATCGCCGCACCGGCTACTCCCTGCAATCCAGCTTTCGCATCCAGCACGAACTCCCCGGCCGCATGGTCTTTGAATACGGCTACATCGGCAATCTATCGCGCAAACTCCCCAGCAATAACCTGCAAACCAATCAGGTCCCCACCGAACTGCTGAAACCCGGCGTCGGTAACAAGGACCGCCCCTTCCCCCAGTTCTCCGGCGTCTCCATCGTCGCCCCCACCATCGGCGTGTCATCGTATCACGCCGGCATGCTCCGCCTGGAAAAGCGTTTCAACCGCGGCATGAATCTGCAAAGCACCTACACCTGGTCCAAGTTTCTGGACAACGCAGACTCCGGCTCCACCGCCTTCGGCAACGAAGGCGCGGCCTTCTCCAATTACTACAACCGCCGCTTCGATTGGGGGCCATCGGAACTCGACATCCGCCACCGCTTCACCCTCAGTTCGGTCTACCAGCTCCCCTTCGGCCGCGACCGTCGCTGGATCAAAACCGGGCTGGCCAACAAGCTCACCGGCGGCTGGTCTGTAAGCGGCGTCTTCGTCATGCAAAGCGGCGGCCCCGTCACCGTCACCACACAGACCAACACCACCTTCGCCTTCTCCGCCGGCGCCCAACGCGCCGACGTAATTGCCGAACCAAACCTGCCCGTAGCGCAGCGCCAAATCAACCGTTGGTTCAATACCGACGCCTTCCGCCAGCCCGCCAACTACACCTTCGGCAACCAGGGCATCGGCCTCATCCGCGCCCCCGGCATGGTCAACTTGAACGCCTCGCTCATCCGTAACTTTCGCCTCGCCGAAACCAAAACGCTCCAGTTCCGCGGCGAACTGCTCAACGCGCCCAACCACCCCAACTTCGGCGTCCCCAGCCAGGTCTTTGAAGGCCCGGGCTTCGGCATCGTCACCTCCGCCCGCCCCGGCCGCCAGGTCCAACTCGGCCTGCGATTCGTTTTCTAAAGCGTCGGCGCAATCTCATTCGGCGCCGTCACACTCCCCGGCAGCTCCATGATCTTGATGTTCCGGAAGTGGATTTCGGCGCCCTCGCTCTCCAGGCACAGATACCCCTTCTTCTGCGTCGACTTCGAAATCCCATTCACGAACTTCCCATTCACCGAAAGCTTCACCGTCCCGTCCACCGCGATCACGTCGTAGGTGTTCCACTTCCCGCGCCCCAGCGCCCGGTTCTCCCGTGAACTGCTGCGCGGCCCGCGCGGGTTATCCGGCACAATCGTCACCCCGCCCACACCAAACAGGTCTCCGTGCACATAGCCCAACGACAGCGGCACGCCATCCTTCGGATGCATGTTCACGTAGTCCAACTCCAACATCTGCACTTCCAGCCCATCCGGCAACCGGTTCTTCTCCCCAGGCCGCGCCGCGCTCCACAGGAACACGCCCGAGTTCCCGCCCGCTTCCATATGCTTCCACTCGATGTGCAGCATGAAATTTTCATACTGCTTCTCGCTCCGCATCACCCCAATCGGATGGCCGGAACACACCAGAATGCCGTCCTTCACCTTCCAGGTGCCCGGCTCGGTGTTAACGTTCACCCAGCCCGTCAGGTCCTTCCCGTTGAACAGGTCCCGAAACTCCGGCATCGGCCCGCCCTGCATCAGGGCCCAGGTCCCGCCCGCCAAAACCGCCATCACCGCAATGAGTGTTTTCATAACCGTATCGTCTCTACTGTATACTGTCCCCCATGCATCGTGGTCGCTTCCTCCTGCTCGCCGGCTTCGCCGCGCTCATCGGTTCCGTCATCTTCACCTCCCGCATCGTCGCCCAACCCAACACGGTCCAGCAGATCGTTCCCGGTGTCTGGTTCCGCGAAGGCGACATCAAGAAGGAAGGCCACTGCAACAACATCATCATCGAGATGAAGGACTACCTCATCGTCGTCGATGCCAACTTCCCCTCCGGCGCCCGCCTCGCCGCCGCGGACGCGAAGAAGCTTTCCAATAAGCCCATCAAGTACGTCTTCGACACCCACCACCACGGCGATCACGCCTACGGCAACGCCGTCTGGACCCAGATGGGAGCCACCACGCTCGCCTACGTCGGCGTCGCGCAGGAGATGAAGCGCTACGAGCCCAAGCGTTGGAAAGAAACCAATCGCAAGGACGTCCAGGAACTGAAGAAGGACTCCGTCGAACCGCCGAAGCAGACCTTCGACACCACCCCCTTCGTCCTAGATGACGGCACCCGCCGCGTCGAATTCCACTTCTTCGGCTGGGCCCACACCCGCGGCGACGGCTTCGTCTATCTGCCCAAGGAACAGGTCATCGCCACCGGGGACGCCATCGTCAACGGAGCCTTCAACTTCATGGGCGATGGGCACGTTGCCAACTGGCCCAAGGTCGCCGAAGCCGCCGGCAAGCGTAAGATCAAATACGTCCTCCCCGGCCACGGCCGCCCCGGCGGCACCGAAGTCATCACCGGCCAGGGCAACTTCATGAAGGAAATCTACGCCGGTGTCCAGGGCCTCATCAAAGCCGGCAAATCGGTCGACGACATCCAGAAAATGGGCATGTCGAAAACGCTCGAAGCGGCGTTGAAATTCTCCCCGCAATCGAAGACCTGGATTGGCGACGGTCTCGCCGGACAGGCCGTGGTCGTCCACGAAGAAATTACGCAGAAGAAGCCCCACGGCGAGATTTCCGGAGGCAAGTGAGCGAAGTCGCCGGCTTAGTCGCGGAAGTGGAATCGGCGCGCCTTCGGGTGCTCGCCGCCGTCGGTGGGTTGACCCATGCCCAGGCCTCCTGGAAAGGGGACCCCGGTGAATGGTCGATTGCCGAGAACCTGGAACACCTCGTCCTCGCCGAACACTCCGGCGTCGAGAAAATCTATCGCGCCCTCGCCGCGCCCGGTGCGCCGCTCGAGTCCAATCCCAACCGCGGCCTCCCCATCGAAACCATCATCGACCGCACCTGGAAGCCTCTCGAAATCGCCCCGCCCATCGCCACGCCCCGCGGTGGCGGAACGCTCTCCTACTGGATCGCCTGCTTCGAATCCTGCGCCCACGTCCTCAAGTCCCTCGCCGCCGAACTCGAAGGCCGCAATCTCGACGAAATCGTCTTCCCCCACTTCCTGTGCGGCCCGCTAGACGCCCGCCAGCGTCTGGAGTTCCTCCGCTTCCACATGGACCGCCACCGCGACCAGATCGAATCCGTCCGCGCCCGCCTCTAGGAAACCAGCTGCACAAACCGCTCCCGGCTCGGATCCTTCACCAAGTCGCCCAACGTGTACCGGTCTAATTCAGCCAGGAAACACTCCAGCGCGCTATCCAACATCCCTTTCAGCCCGCACACCGGCACAATCGGGCAGGTGTTGTGCACTTCGTCGTGGCACTCCACCAGCCGGAACGACGCCTCCGTTTTCCGCACAATCTGCCCCAACCGCATCGTCCCCGGATCACCCGCCAGCTGCACCCCGCCCGCCCTGCCCACCGACACCACGACGTACCCCCCATCGGCCAGCGTCTGCACAACACGCACCAGATGGTTCTTCGAAATCCCGTACGCCATGCTGATCTCCTGCGTCCCCACCCGGCGTTCCGGGAAATGGGCCAGATACAGCAACACTCGCAACGCGTAGTCCGTATGTAGGGTCAGTTGCATACAATCCCATTATCATCGCGGCGCCTCCACAAAGGCGTCGGCAAAGATCTCCCGGCTCGCCATTCCAGCCAGGAACAACTTCTTTCGCAACACCCCCACCGTCCCCGGATCCCCGCAAATGAACCCGCGCCACCCGCCCAGTTTCGGATGCGCGCCGGCAATCACCTTGTCCAACGCACCCGTCGCGATCCCTTCGCCTTCCCCTCCCTCCAACACCACCGGCGTATATGTGAAGTTCGCAGTCTCCCGCGCCAACGCCGCCAACTCCTCCCGCAAGTACAGCCCCGCCGGCCGCACAGCCCCATGGAACAATCGGATCGGCCCCGAATGCTCCTGGGCGATCGCATCCCGGCAAATCCCTACCAGCGGCGCCAACCCCGTTCCCGTGCCTGCCAGCAACAGCGGCTGCTCTGCCGCCCCGCCGACGTAGAAACAGTCCCCCGCCGGCCCGCGCAAATGGACCGCATCATCCGCCCGCGCTTCATCAAACAGCCAACCGCTCATCCGCCCCTGCGGCGCCCGCCGAACATGCAACTCCAGCGTCCCATCCCCCGGCAAACTCGCCAGCGAATAGCTCCGCGCCAACCCGTCCTCCCGGCACAGCGTAACGTATTGCCCCGCCCGGTATTCCAACGGCGCCGCCGTCTCCAGTTGCACCCGCAAAACCGTCTCCGTCAAACGCTCCAGTCCAACAATCCGCCCCTGCATCTCCAGCCCTCCAGCCGGCTCCAACGCCAGGTCACTTTCCACCCGGCAGACGCACGAAAGAAAGTACCCCTGCTCCACCAGCGTCGCCTTCAACCCCTTCTGCGCCACCGGCGGCACCGTCCCGCACGCCGCCCGCAATAGGCACGACTGGCACGCCCCCGCCCGGCACGAATTCGCCACCTCCACGCCCTGCCGCAGCAGCGCCTCCAGCACCGTCTCGCCTGGGGCCGCCTCATAGGCGGCCCCCCCATACGTCAATACCGCCATAACCAGCTACCGCCCCAGAACGTCGTTCCGCGTCGATCC
>JBIKOG010000053.1:0-37528 GCA_044358225.1 Bryobacteraceae bacterium
CGCGGTGGCGGTCCACTTTTTGAAGTTTACGGCGGTGATTGTGTTGCTGGGGACGGTGATGGGGATTGGCGGGGGCGCGTGGCTGGGGGGCGGGTTGTCGCGGCTGTACATGGACGTGTACCGGTTCCCTTATTTGGAGGATTCGTTGCGGCCGGTGGTGATTGGGATTTCGTTGGCGGTGGGGCTGGTGGCGGCGGGGGCGGGGACGCTGGTGGCGGTGCTGCGGGCGGCGGGGGAATCGCCAGCGGTGGCGATGCAGCCGGCGAATCCGGGGACGTACCGGCGGAGCCTGTTTGAGACGGCGTGGCTGTCGCAGCCGACACGGATGATTTTGCGGAATATTGAGCGGCGGCCGGTGAAGTCGTTGTTGTCGGTGATTGGGGTGGCGATGTCGACGGCGATTCTGGTTTTGGGCGGATTTTGGGGCGATGCGGTGGATTACATGGTGTTCGCGCAGTTGCGACGGGCGCAGTTGGACGATGTTACGGTGACGTTCATCGGCCCGGTTTCGACGCGGGCGATGTATTCGCTGTTGAGCTTGCCGGGGGTGACGTATGCGGAGCCGACGCGGGCGGTGGCGGCACGGTTCCGGTTTGAGCAGCGGACGTATCGAACGGCGTTGCAGGGGATGGAGCCGGAGGGGCGATTGCGGCGATTGTTGGACACGAAGTTGGAACCGGTGGCGTTGCCGGAAGAGGGGATTTTGTTGACCGATCATTTGGCGAAGATGCTGGGGATACGGCCGGGGCAGCGGTTGACGGTGGAGCTGCTGGAGGGTTCGCGGGCGGTGCGGGAGGTGGTGGTGGCGGGGGTGGTGAGTGAGTATATCGGCGTGTCGGCGTATATGCGGCGGGAGGCGTTGAACCGGTTTTTGCGCGAGGGGGATTCGGCGACGGGGGCATTTCTATCGGTGGATGCGCGGGCATTTCCGGAGCTGTATGCGCGGCTGAAGCGGACGCCGGCGGTGGCGGGTTCGGCGGAGCGGGCGCAGGTGTTGCGGAGCTTCTACGAGACGCTGGCGGCGCAGATGTTGACGTTCGCGTTTTTCAACACGCTGCTGGCGTCGACGATTGCGATTGGGGTGGTTTACAACACGGTGCGGATTTCGTTGAGCGAGCGGGGGCGGGAGCTGGCGAGCCTGCGGGTATTGGGGTATACGCGGAGCGAGGTTTCCTACATTTTGCTGGGGGAATTGACGGTTTTGGTGTTTGTGGCGATTCCGGTGGGGCTGGTGATGGGGCGGGGGCTGGCGGGGGTGATGGCGAGTTCGGCGCAGACGGAGTTGTTCCGGGTGCCGATGGTGGTGGACCCGTCGACGTATGCGTTGGCGGCGCTGGTGGTGGCGGTGGCGACGGTGTTATCGGCCCTGACGGTGGGGCGGAAGATCAATCATCTAGACTTGGTAGAAGTGCTGAAGGCACGGGAGTAGGGACGCGTGAAACGGTGGCTTTGGATCATTGGATTGGCGGCTGTGGCCGGGGTGGGCATCTTCCTGGGGATGCGTCCGCAACCGGTGCCTGTGGAGGGCGTGGCGGTGGCGACGGGGCCGTTGCGCGTGACCGTGGAGGAAGAGGGGAAGACGCGGCTGCGGAGCCGGTATTTGGTTTCGGCGCCGGTGGCGGGGTATACGCCGCGATTGCCGTGGAAGGCGGGGGACACGGTGCGGGCGGGGGTGGCGGTGACGGTGTTGGAACCGCCGCGGCCGGTGGTGCTGGACGCACGGACGAAGGATTCGGCGGAGGCGCGGGTGCGGTCGGCGGAGGCGGCGTTCACGGTGGCGCAGAGCCGCGTGGCGACGCAGGCCGAACAGGTGCGGGCGGCGCGGGCGGATGTGGAGTATTGGCGGAAGCAGCAGGCTCGGGAAGAGGCGCTGCGGAAGAGTGGGGATTTGCCGGTTTCGCGGGTGGAGCGGACGGTGGCGGATTTGAAGCGGGCGGAGGCGGCGCTGGCGGCGGCGGAGCGCGGGGTGGTGACGTTGCGGGATGAAGTGGCGGCGGCGCGGACGGAGGTGGCGGGCGCGCGGACGGCGTTGCGGCCGACGGCGGGGGCGGCTACGGGGGAACGGATTCCGGTGGTGGCGCCGGCCGGGGGACGGGTGATCCGGGTGGTGCGGGAGAGCGAGGGCGTGGTGGCGCCGGGGGAGGCGCTGTTGGAAATTGGGGACGCGCGGGCGATTGAGGTGGTGGTGGAGGTGCTATCGGCCGATGCGGTGCGGATTGCGCCAGGGATGAAGGTTTTGTTGGAACGGTGGGGCGGGGCGAAGGCGTTGGATGCGCGGGTGCGGGTGGTGGAGCCGGGCGGATTTACGAAGATTTCGGCGCTGGGCGTGGAGGAGCAGAGGGTGCGGGTGGTGGCGGATTTGGTTTCGCCGGAGGAGGAGTGGCGAGCGTTGGGGGACGGGTATCGGGTGGAGGCGGCGTTTGTTTTGTGGGAGGGGGCGCAGGTGGTGCAGGTGCCTGCGAATGCGTTGTTCCGGGTTGGGGAGGGGTGGGCGGTGTTTGTGGCGGAGGGGGGAAAGGCGCGACGGCGGGTTGTGAAGGTGGGGCAGCGGACGGGGTTGGCGGCGGAGGTATTGGGGGGACTGCAGGTGGGGGAGGTGGTGATTGTGCATCCGGACGAGACTGTGGAAGAGGGGAAGGAGTTGGCGGTGACGCGGCGGTAGGTTGTTTGGGGAGGTTCGGGAGACTGCGGGCGGGAATGGCGGGGCGGAATTGTGCGGGTTCGGGTGGTTTGGATGGGGTTGAGAGCGGTGGTGGTAGGCCGCCGGGACTTGATGGGTTAGAGGGTGCCGGGGCGGCGCGGGGTGGGGTGGGAATCGTTAGCCGTATGGGCTAGAGGGGTAGGTCTTGTGCGTGCAAAACGGGGCCGTATATTGGGGCTTCTCTTATGCGACGACGCTCCTTTATTGCTTCCCTGCTGGCGATGCCTGGTTCGGGCTCGCGGGTCTATTTGCAGAATGTGACGGAGACGGAGGCGACCGTTTGTTGGGATCCGGCGCTGTTTGGAGTGGACGGTGTTGACTGCGATGGACGGTTCTTCGCGGCGGGGACCGCGGGGCGGGCGCGGGTGACGGGGTTGGCGGCGGGGACGGAGTATCTGTATCGGGTGGGGACGACGGAGGGTTCCTTGCGCACGGCGGGCGTGGGGGTGACGCCGTTTTTGGTGATTGGAGATACGGGGACGGGGTCGGCGGAGCAATCGGCACTGGCGGGGCGGCTGGTGCGGGAGCGGGCTGCGTTTTTGCTGCACACGGGCGATGTGGCCTATCCGACGGGGCAGGCGGCGGCTTACTCGGAACGGTATGTCGACTATTACCATTCGTTGATGGGGCGGACGCCGTTCTTTCCTTGTCCGGGGAATCACGACTACTACGAGACCGACGCCGAGCCGTATTTTGCGTTTCACGACTTGCCGGTGGCGGGGGTTCCGGTGGCGGAGCGGGGGCGGTATTACGCCTTTGATTGGGGGGATGCGACGGTGGTTTCGATTGATTCCAATGCGCCGTTGGAGGACCCGGCGCGGCGGGCGGTGATGGTGGATTGGCTGGACCGGGTGCTGGGGGCGGCGAAGCGGTTTTGGCGGGTTGTGTTCTTTCATCATCCGCCGATGGCGGCAGGACCGAACGAGGGGGATGTGCTGACGGAGCTGGCGCGGCGGCATTTGGTTCCGGTGCTGGAACGGCATCGAGTTCCGATTGTTTTTAATGGCCACGAGCATAGCTATCAGCGGAGTGTGCAGGTGGGGCCGGGGGAGGCGACGTACTTTACGACGGGGGGCGGCGGGGCGCCGTTGTACCCGGTGGGGGCGTCGCCGCTGGTGGCGAGGGGTGTGTCGGCGAACCACTATTTGCGGGGCGCGGTGAACGGGTACAGGATGGACGTGGCGGCGGTGGGGTTGGATGGATCGGCGTTCGATACGGTGACGCTACGGCCGCTGCCGATGGTGCGGGCGGTGGTGAACGGGGCATCGTTTGGGACGCGGATTGGGCGGGGGAGCCCGATCAGTATTTTCGGCTGGCAGTTGGGGTTGCCGGGAAGCCGGGAGGTGGCGGTGCGGGGGATGGAGGTGTTGGCGGTGACGCCGGGACAGATCAATGCGTTGTTGCCGGCGGGGCTCGTGGGCCGGGTGCGCGTGGAGGTTTCGACACCGAACGGACGCGCGGAGACGGAGATTGAAGTGGTGCCGTTGGCGCCGGCGTTGTTTGCGGGATCGGGGGTGCGGAGCGGGGGAAATTTACGGGTTTACGCGACGGGGATGGAGGGGTATGGCGGGGCGGTGGGGGCGCGGGTGAACGGCGTGGAGACGGGGTGCCGACTATTGGCGGGACCGGTGGCGGGGGTGCAGATTGTGGAGTTGCCGGCGGTGGAAGGGGAGCTGGTGATTTTAGCGGGCGGAGAGCGGAGCAACGCGATTACGGTGTAGAGGCGATTTCGGCGCGGACGAAGGAGGCGCGGGCGGCGACGAATTCACGGAGGTGGGCTACGCCGTCTTCGAATTCGGAAGTGGGGTACTGTTTGCGGGTGTCGGATTCGGCGAAGGGGCGGATGAGGGCGGCGGTGCGATCGATTTCCTGATTGAGCCAGCCGCCGGAATTTCCGGCTATGGACGCACATTTTTCGAGGGCGCGGTGGAAGTAGTCCCGGTACTCCGGATTGGCGAGGAGGCGGCGGGTTAGGACGTTGCGGTCGGTTCTATTCCATACAGATTGATCGGGGGAGCCGAAGGTGCCGTCCTTGTCCCAAGGGATGAAGAAGTGGCGGGACTGGCCTTTGGGGCGATAGAGGTAGAAGTTGTTGATGCCCCAATCACCGGTCATGCCGTCGCGTTCAGCGAGATAGGTTTCGGTGGCGAGATAGTCGAGGAACTGACGGGGGTCAACGAAGGGAGCGAGAGCGGCGGGGAGGTCTACGTCGGGGGCTTCGTTGAGGGTACGGATGAACTCGACGAGGGGGGCGGGATCGGGCGATTTCTCGTTGGTTTTGGGCGTGAAGGGGAGAGGGGAGTAGAGAGCCGGGTCTGGGCCGGCATAGTGGAACCAGTATTCGGAGTTCCATTCGTAGTCGTAGAGGAAGCCCGAGTCCTCACCGCGGGTGCGCTGGAGGAAGAGCTTATCGACGGGTTCGACGAGGGTATAGAGGCCGGCGTTGACGCCGTTGACAAGGAGACGGATAAAGGCGGCGCGGGGCGCCGGGATGCCCATCTTTTCGAAGAGTTGGAGGCTGAGGAATTCGGCCATCATGGAGCGATCCTGCGCGAGGTTGTCGAGGACAAGCGACTTGAAACCGAGGAATGTCTGGCCGGAGACGAATTGATTGAAATCGAGCTTGAGGCCGGGCTTGGCGGCGATGCGGCTGCCGTTGCCGCGGGAGCGGACGCCGATCCTTGTTACCGTATTCCCCTCCCAGGAAAACGTAGCCTCGTAGTAAGTGTCGAGTAAGTAGTCCTGTTGCAGAAGCTCAAATTGACCGGGGGCGAAATCGAGACGGACGTCGGTTACGCGGGAGGTGTCGAAAACGTCGCGGCCCGGTTGGGCCGCGAGCTGTAGTGACAAAGAGAACACGAAGAATACAAGGCTGGGTCGCATCGTATTCTGGCCATATCGGCGAGAATCGATGAGATTTCAGTCTTTTTTCCTATAAAACCGTGGCGACGGCGGGAACGGGGTCGACGCGGACGGCAACTTCGACCAGCTGTGCGCCGCCGCCGAGAGTTACGCCTTTGACGGGAGTAACATCGCCATAATCCCTGCCCCAGCCGAGAGTAACATGGCCATCGGAGGGGACCATGTCGTTCGTGGGGTCGAAGTGCAGCCAGCCGGCGCCGGGGACGAAGGCGGCGACCCAGGCGTGGGAGGCCTCGGCCCCCTGGTAGTTGGCGCCGCTGCGGAGGTACCCGCTGACGTAGCGGGCGGCGAGGCGGAGCGAGCGGAGGGCGCCGATCATGACGTGGGAGAAGTCCTGGCAGACGCCGCGGCGATTCTTGAGCACCTCGGCGAGGGGCATGTCGATGGACGTCGACTTGGGGGCGTATTCGAACTCGCGGTGGATGCGGCGGGAGAGATCGTCAAGGGCTTCGACGAGGGGGCGGCCGGCGGGGAAGGAGGGCTTGGCGAAGGCGGCGAGCTGGGGCGTGGCAGAGACGAAGGGGGAGTCGTAGATGAACTCGGAGGCTTCGAGAGTGGGGGTGTCGGGACCTTCGATGAGGAGTTCGCGGGCCTCCTCCCAGCGGAGGGTGGGGAGGACGCCGACGCGCGCCGGTTCGACTTCGACCACGCTGGTGGCGGTGACGGTGAAACGGTCGTGCGGTTCGAAGATAGAGAACGTGGTGACTTCGTTGCCGAACCAGTCCTTGCGCGAGCGCCAGAGAGCGGGTTCGGGCTGGACCTGGATCTTACATTCCTTGACGTGTTGGCGGCCAAATTCGCGCGGCGTGAGGCGAAGTTCGTTGACGCTTTGGGCAACGGGCTCTTCGTAGATATGCCGGGTGACGTGTTTGGCGAGATAGATCATGGCGCTAGTCGGAAGACCGCAGACGGGCGGTTTGCAGGTGGCTTAGATATTGGGCGGTGAGGGCCTCGGAGAGGTCGAACATGTCGGTTTTGAGGCCGGCGAGGAGGTCGCCGAGAGGTTCGAGCGCGCCGTCTTTATCGCGGCGGGTTAACTGTTCGACGTCGGCGAGGCGGACGGCGGTGAGGGTTTTGAGAGCCAGGCGCTGTTCGCGCGATTGGCGTCCGATTTCGGCGTGTTCGGGGAGTTCGTCGACGTGATCGCGGAGGGTGGCGAGTTGCATGCCGACCGAGCGCGGGTTGGTTTCGTCGCAGAGCAGTAGATCGAGCACGAGATCGGCCCGCAGCATCGTGAGATTGCGCGAGCGGTAGGTGATGCTGCTGTCGGCGATGTGGAGGAGCAACTGCAGGGCGCCTTCGTTGCCGCCGGGCGGGCCGACGATGGCGGCGCGGAGCAGGTCGCCCATTTGGAGCGAACGTTCGAGGCGGCGGCCGATATCGAGGAAACGGAAGCCGTGGGCGCGGGTCATGTTTTCCATGACGAGACCGCTGAAGGCGGCCATGGTGACGATGACGCCATCGAGGAGCGAGATTTGGGCGGTGAGACGCTGGTCCGGGTTGCCGGGAGGGGTGCGGGAGATGTCGGCTTCCAGTTGCTGGACGACGCGCCAGGTGTCGGAGGAGAGACGTTCCTTGAGGTTCCAGGCGGAGCGGCGCATCTGCTTCAGGTTCCAGCCGATGCCGCCCATGCGGGTGGCGTCGTAGACGAGATCGGACAGTAGTTTTTGCAGATGCCAGCGTTGCTGGCCGAGGGGCATTTGCGGAACCGTTTCGGGCAGGAAGCGGAGGCCGGTCATCAACAGCACAACGGTTTCGAGCGACGCGGCGCGGCCGAAATCCTCTTCACCGGAGAGGGCGGGCAGGAGCGAGCGGACGAGGCGGACACCGCTATCGACACGTTCGGCGTAGCGGCCGAGCCAGTAGAGATTGTCGGCGACGCGGCTGGGGAGGCTGGTGCGGCCGGGGCGGACGGTGAGCGTGGGGCGCGGCGGGGGCGGCGGTTCGGCTTCGCCTTCAAAGACCCAGGTATCCTTGCTGCCGGCGCCGAGTTGCATGGAGACAACGGGGGAGGTTTCCCCGGCGACGCGAGTGAGGCCGCCGGGCATGACGGTGTAGTTTTCGCCATCGCGGGCGGCGAAGACGCGCAGGCCGGCGTGGCGCGCGGCGAGGCCTTCGTCGGTGCGCACGGGCACGGTGGACATGTTGACCAGTTCCTGGGCGACGAAGAGTTCGGGCTGGGCTTCGATGCGGCGGATTAACTGGGCGCGGGCGGCGGCACTCATGCGGGCGGGAAATTCGGGGTGAAGTCCGTACTTGCGGAAGGCTGGTTTGATGACCAGTTCATCCATGTGCTCCAGGACGTAGCGCCGGGGCGCCGCCTGGCCGCACCACCAGGTGGCGACCGAGGGGAGCAGCAGTTCTTCGCCGAGCAGATCGCGGCAGAGGCCGGGCAGGAAGGCCATGAGGCCGGGGGTTTCGAGGACGCCGCTGCCGATGGCGTTATCGACGGCGACGGTGCCGTTGCGCACGGCCTGCATGAGGCCGGGCACGCCGAGGAGCGAATCGCCGCGGAGTTCGAGGGGATCGCAGAAGCCGTCGTCCATGCGACGGAGAATGACATCGACCGGTTCGAGACCGGAGAGCGTTTTCAGAAAGACGCGGCTGTCGCGGACGGTGAGATCGCCGCCTTCGACGAGCGGGAAGCCCCAATGGCCGGCGAGGAAGGAGTGTTCAAAATACGTTTCGTTGTGGGGGCCGGGGGTGAGGAGAACGACGCGCGGGGTTTCGCGGCGGCTGGGCGCGAGCGAGAGGAGCGCGTTGCGCTTGGCGTCGAAGAAGCGGGTGAGCGCACGGACGCGGCACTGGTTGAAAACGCCGGGGAGAATGCGGGCGCTGACAAGACGATTTTCAAGTGCGTAGCCGATGCCGGAGGGGGCCTGGGTCCGATCGCCGAGCGCCCACCAGCGGCCATCGGGCGAGCGGGCGAGATCGACGGCGTAGGTTTGCAGGGGCACGTTGCCGACGGGCGTCAAGCCGAAGCAACTGCGCTGGAAGTGCGGATTGGCGTAGACCAGGGCGGCGGGCAGGCGGCGTTCGCGGACCAGACGCTGTTCGCCGTAGAGGTCCCGCAACATGACGTTGAGCAGTTCGGCGCGCTGGCGGACGGCCTTATCGATGGCATCCCATTCCTGGGTGGGAATGACGAGCGGAATGGGGTCCATTGGCCAGGGACGGTCTTTACCGGCCGGGTCGCCACCGACGTTATAGGTAACGCCATTGGACTGGATTAACTGCTGGCCGATTTGCCAGCTGCGGCTGAACTGACGAAACCCCATGCGGCCCAGGGCCACGGCCAAGCCCCGCCAATGGTGGCGGGGAAGACCGGAGTCCTGCAGAGCTTCATCCCAGTGGCCGGGAATGGGCGCGTAGCGGAATTCCTCCCAACGCGACCGACCCGGCACCAGTTTGGATTTTTTCACCAACCGGCCCCAAGTGTCATCCGCCTGCCCATGGCGGCGGGGGTGGGCCGACGCAGGTCGAGGGTTGACGGGAATTCCGGATTTTCTTCTACGGGGGGAAACGGCATGGGACCGGGGGTATGTCCGAACGGGAGGAAGCGGGCCATGCGGCGCGCCTCCGCCTCATTTGAGTTTACCGCTAAAGTCTCGTAGTTCCGGCCTCCGGGGTGACCGGCGTAGTAGGTGCAGCCGCCGATGGAGCGGCCGGCCGCGAGATCCAGGAGATCGAAGACGAGCGGGGTGTGAACGGGGATGGTCGGGTGCAGGCAGCGCGGCGGCTGCCAGGCGCGGAAGCGGACGCCGCACACGTATTCCCCGTGGACGCCGGTGGTCTGGAGCGGCAGCCGGCGGCCGTTACAGGTGATGACGCGGCGTTCGCCGGTGAGGCCGCGGACGCGGACCTGCATGCGCTCGACGGACGAGTCGACGAAGCGGGTGGTGCCGCCGCCGCCGGGCTCTTCGCCGAGGACGTACCAGGGTTCAATGGCCTGGCGGAGTTCGATCTCGACGCCGTCGTAGACCACGCGGCCGTAGACGGGAAAGCGGAACTCGATGTGCGGCCCGAACCAGGCGGGATCCATGGGATAGCCGGCGCGTTGGAGCGCGTCGACGACCCAGGTGAAATCCTTCTCCACGTAATAGGGCAGCAGTAAACGGTCGTGCAGTCGGGTGCCCCAGCGGACGGGTTGCGCTTGGAACGGCTCGCGCCAGAACCAGGCGACGAGCGAGCGCACCAGCAGTTGCTGGGCGAGGCTCATGCGCGCGTGGGGCGGCATTTCAAACGCTCGCAGTTCGAGGAGGCCGAGGCGGCCGGTGGAGCTGTCGGGCGAGTAGAGCTTGTCGATGCAGAACTCGGCGCGATGGGTGTTGCCGGTGATGTCGACGAGGAGGTTACGGAAGAGGCGATCGGTCAGCCACGGGGGGCAGGGCGAGCGCGGGTCGATGAGATTGAAGGCGACTTCGAGTTCGTAGACGGCGTCGGACCGGGATTCGTCGACGCGCGGGGCCTGGCTGGTGGGGCCGATGAAGACGCCGGAGAAGAGATACGACAGCGACGGATGATTGAGCCAGAAGCCGACGAGGCTGCGGAGCAGATCGGGCCGGCGGAGGAAGGGGCTATCGGCCGGGGTGGCGCCGCCGAGGACCAGATGGTTGCCGCCGCCGGTGCCGGTGTGGCGGCCGTCGAGCATGAACTTTTCGGTGCCGAGGCGGGTGAGGCGTGCTTCTTCGTAGAGGACGGTGGTCTTGTCGACGAGTTCGCGCCAGGAGCCGGAGGGGTCGGTGTTCACTTCGATGACACCGGGGTCCGGCGTGACTTTCAGCGAACGGAGGCGAGGGTCCGATGGGGGCGTGTAGCCCTCCAACATCACGGGCATTTTGAGGGATGCCGCGGTGTCTTCGACGGCGGCTACCAGCTCGACATACTCATCGGCGGAGGCGACGGGCGGCAGGAAGACGAACATGCGGCCTTCGCGGGCTTCGACGGCCAGCGCGGTGCGAACGACGGGGCCGCCGGTGGCGGGCGTAGCGGGCGTGTCCGAGGGCTTCTGCATCTGCGGTCGCGCGGGGCCGCGTTGCATGGCTTCGAACTGGCGCTTCGGAATGGGCAACGGATCGGTGGGGGCTAGAGGATCGAGCGTCCAGACCTGCTGCACGACGCCGGCGGGCTCCCAGGGTAGACGTTCCAGGGGCAGGCGGAATCCGACGGGGGAATCGCCCGGCATGAGGAACAGATGGCGGGCGCGGAGCATCCACAGGCCACTCTGCCACTCCGGCCCGTTCTTTCCGAAGCCGCGCTGCAAGGGCAGGACGAAGCCCACGGGTTGGCCCAGGCCGCGTTGAAAGACCCGCCGCAGGCGGTCGCGTTCCTCGGGTTCATCGAGCTTGTTGTTGAGCGGGTCGACGTTGATGGGAAGGTCGCGTTCCTTGGTGAGGTAGGTCAGCGGATCTTCGTAGGCGGTGACGATGAAATCGGTCCCGATGGCTAGACGGCGGGCGAGGGTTTCGGCGAACAGTTGTGCCTGTTCGGCGCCGAAACCGTAGTCCTTGTGGGGTTCGCCAACCAGCGATTTGTCGTGCCAGATGGGGCGGCCGTCGGTGCGCCAGTAGCAGGTGTAGGCCCAGCGCGGGAGCTGTTCGCCGGGGTACCACTTCCCTTGCCCGTAATGGATGAGACCACCGGGTGCGAAGGTGTCCCGCAGGCGGCCCAGCAGTTCACCGGCGAGCCGCTGTTTATTGGGGCCCATGGCGGTGGTGTTCCACTCGTCGCCGTCCATGTCATCGATGGAGACAAAGGTGGGTTCCCCGCCCATCGTGAGGCGTACGTCGCCTTCGAGGAGTTCGGCGTCGATACGGTCACCGAGGGTGAGAATGGCCTCCCACTGTTCGTCCGTGTAGGGCTTGGTGACGCGCGGATCTTCGTGGATGCGCGTGACTCGCATCTCGTGGTGGAACTCGACTTCGCAGGGGCTGACGAGGCCGGTGACGGGCGCGGCGGTCTGCGGATCCGGGGTGGCGGCGAGCGGGATATGCCCTTCGCCGGCGAAGAGGCCGGAGGTGGGGTCGAGCCCGATCCAACCGGCACCGGGGAGATAGACTTCGGTCCAGGCGTGCAGATCGGTGAAATCTTCGGAGGCGCCCGAGGGGCCATCAAGCGATTTCACATCGGGCTTTAGTTGAATGAGATAGCCGGAAACGAAACGCGCCGCCAGGCCCAGATTGCGAAGAATCTGGACGAGCAGCCAGGCGGAATCACGGCACGATCCACTTCGATTTTCGAGCGTCTCCTCCGGCGTCTGCACACCGGGTTCCAGCCGGATCAGGTAGCTGATCTCCGACTGGAGACGCATGTTCAATTCGACCAGGAAGTTGACCGATTGCTTCTTTTCGAGCGAGATCGTTTTGATGTAGGCCGATAACAGCGGGCCGGGCTCCAGCGTCTCCAGGAACGGGCGGAGTTCGCGCTTTTCCCACGTTTCGTATTCGAACGGAATGTGTTCGGCATACGGCTCGAGGAAGAAGTCGAAGGGGTTGATGACGGCCATGTCGGCCACCAAGTCCACTTCGAGCGAGAACACGCGGGTAGGTTCCGGGAAAACAAAACGCGCCAGATAGTTACTCTGCGGATCCTGTTGCCAATTAACAAACTGCTTGGTTGGCTCCACGTTCAGCGAGTAACTGACGATGTGGGTCCGGCTATGAGGAGCGGGGCGAAGGCGAACAATCTGCGGGCCGAGGGTGACAGGACGATCGTATTGGTAGACCGTCTTGTGATGAAGCGCGACGCGAATCCCCATCAGTCGGCGCCTATCGACTGCGTCTGCTTCTGCGTCAACTGGCGGAGCGCGAAGAAGTCCCGCTGCAGGGCGGCGCCAACGTCGTTCAAACGGAACTGCAGGCTATCCAGGAACTCATGTAGTCCGGAGCGAATCATCGTGTCAACTTCCATTTCTTCCAGCTCCCGCCCTAACTCCCCGAGTAAGTTGACGGATTCATACTGTGTGCTAAAGCCGGCCCGGATGACATCCAACGAGTCGACGGCGCGGGCGATCGAATGGCGGATGGACCGGGGAAAATCGGGATCAAGAACCAGGAAACCGGCGACATCGCGGGGTGTTATGGTGCCACGGGTCTGGCGGTACATTTCGAAGCCGCTGGCGGACTTCAGCACGGCGGACCAGAGTAAGTCGTCGTAGGGCGTACCGACACTGGTGGCCGAGGGGAGAAGCATGAAGTACTTCACGTCGAGCAGGCGCGAGGTTTTGTCGGCGCGTTCCATTTGACGGCCCAGCCGGACAAAGTGCCAGGCTTCGTTGTGGCTCATGGTGGCGTCGGTCACGCCTTGAAACATGTGGCCGGAGAGCCGGAGATCGCGGAAGACTTCGGGAGAGAGTTCGTCGGCTGGCTTGGCAAACTGCCCCTGCACGCGGAGGTAGATGCCGTTGACGTGTTCCCACATTTCCGAAGGAATCGTCTCTCGCACCGAACGGGCGTTTTCGCGTGCGGCGAACAGGCAGCTCAGGATGGAATTCGAATAGTCACGGTCCTGCGCCAGGAAGGCAACAACCGTTTCCTGCGTGGCTTCGCCGTACCGTTTCTTGAATAGCGGGGCTTCGCCACAGGCGTCAATCAATGGCTGCCACTGGTTGCCGTCGAGCGGCAGATCGAGCTGCAGGTGAAGGTTCACCTCGAGGAGCCGGGCGAGATTTTCCGCTCGCTCCATGTAACGCGCCATCCAGTAGAGGGAGTCCGCGACCCGGCTGAGAAGCGGACGGGAATCAGTTGCCATTGTCGTCTCCGGCCAGAACCCAAGTATCTTTGCTGCCGCCACCCTGCGAGGAGTTGACGACCAATGAACCCTTTCGCAACGCGACGCGCGTGAGACCGCCGGGCAGGACGCGAATTCCCTGACGGCCGTGGAGTACGTAGGGCCGAAGGTCGACGTGGCGGCCCTCCAGACGGTCCCCGATCAGCGTGGGAACGCGGGACAGCGCCAAGGTAGGCTGGGCGATGTAGTTGCGCGGGTTGGCTTTGATGCGATCGGCAAAATCGTCCTGCTCCGCTTTGGTGGAGTGGGGTCCGACGAGCATGCCGTAGCCGCCGGCTTCGTTGGCGGCCTTGACGACGAGTTTGTCCAGATTCTGCAACGTGTGCTGCCGATCGGCATCGCGCCAGCAGAGGTAGGTGGGTACGTTGGGAATGATGGCGTCTTCGCCCTCGTAGTAGCGAATCATGTCGGGGACGTAGGAGTAAATCACCTTGTCGTCCGCTACGCCATTGCCGGGCGCGTTGGCCAGCGTGACGTTGCCGCGGCGATAGGCGTCGACAATGCCGGGGACGCCGAGCAACGAGTCTTCGCGGAACACTTCCGGGTCCAGGAAGTCATCGTCGATGCGGCGGTAGATCACGTCCACGCGGCGTGGCCCGTGCGTCGTCTGCATCCAAACGATGCCATCGTCGACGATCAGATCGCTTCCCTGCACCAGCGGGATTCCCATCTTTTGCGCGAGGAAGGTGTGCTCGAAGTAGGCCGAGTTGTACATGCCCGGCGTGAGCAGCACGACGACTGGTTTGTCTTCGCAGGACTCCGGCGCGAGCGATTGCAGGGTTTCCAGCAGATTGCCCGGGTAGTCGTCCACCGGGCGTACGCGCAATCCTTCGAACACTTCCGGGAAGGTCCGCTTCATGAGATCGCGGTTGCCCAGCACGTAGGAGACGCCGGACGGCACGCGGAGGTTGTCCTCCAACACGTACACTTCTCCATCGCCGTGACGGATTAAATCGGTGCCGGTGATGTGGCACCATACGCCGCCGGGCGGGTTTATGCCGTGGATCTGCGGGCGGTAAGAGGCCGCCGAGCGAATCACCTCTTCCGGGATCACCTTGTCTTTGAGAATCTTTTGGTCGTGATAAATGTCGTCGATGAAGGCGTTCAGTGCGCGAATGCGCTGCACCAGGCCACGCTCCATCCGCTCCCACTCTTTGGCGGGAACGATGCGCGGAATGAGATCAAACGGGAAGATGCGTTCCGTGCCAGCTGCTTCGCCGTACACGTTGAACGTGATGCCCATTTGCAGCAACATGCGCTCCGCGGCGTGCTGGCTGCGTTGCAGATGCCCCTCTCCCAATGATTGCAACGTCTCCAAGAGGAGGCGCGCCTCCGGCCGAACGGTACCGTCGGCATGGAACATTTCGTCGTGGAACGAATCGGTCTGGTATGCGTCAAACAGCATGTCGCACCCCGCTCCAACCGCTAGTCATGGCAGCAACCTCTCGGGAAAACGGTCTATCGGGGACCTTGCTTTTTTTACACTACTGCACGCAACGTCAACCTGTCCAATCGATAAAACTTATGACCCGCCCCTCCGTATAATGGAGTCTCCATGTTGCCCGTTCGCAATGCACCGTCTCGCCGCGGGGCGCTGAAACTATTGACTGCGGCTCCGGCGTCCCTGTTTGGCGCCAAACAGCCGCGAATTCGCGATGTTCGAGTGATCGCCACCGCGCCGGCGGGGCTGCGATTGTCCATTGTTCAGGTTCTTACCGACCAGGACGGACTGCATGGCTATGGGTGCGGCACGTTTACCCAGCGTGCCGATCTGGTGAACCTGGCGGTTGAACGTTATTTGCGGCCGCTGTTGATCGATAAGCCGGTGGGCCCGGTAGAAGATATCTGGCACGCCTGTTACAACAGCTCCTACTGGCGGAACGACGCGGTGTTGAATAATGCGTTGAGCGGGGTGGATCAGGCATTGTGGGATATTCAGGGCCGGATGGCGGGTATGCCGGTTTATCAACTGCTGGGCGGCAAGACGCGGGAGGCCGCCGAATGCTACGCCCATGCGGGCGGCGATGAGATTGAACAGGTGGTGGAGAGCGCAAAGGTTTTGCAGCGCCAGGGATTCCGGCATATTCGCGTGCAGGTGGGAGTTCCCAATCAGGCCGCCTACAGCTCCGGTGGCGGGCGTACCTATGGCGGCGGGCGGGCCCCGGCGGCGTTGGGCCGCGGCAAGACGGGCGCGCTGCACGATGGGCCGATGTTTGAACCGGCCGCCTATATTCGGCGCACGTTGCGGATGTTTGAAAAAGTTCGCGAAGCGTTGGGGGACGAGGTCGAACTTCTCCACGATGTCCACGAGCGCATCCATCCCACCCAGGCGCTGCAGTTCGCAAAAGACGTGGAGCGGTTCCGGCTGTTCTTCCTGGAGGATGTCGTTTCCGCGGAGGACATCGGCTGGTACCGGCATATTCGCAAGCAAACCACGACGCCGCTGGCGATGGGGGAATTGTTCAATAATCCCAATGAATGGCAAGGGTTGGTGCAGGAACGGCTGATCGATTACCTGCGGATTCACATGTCGCAGGCGGGCGGGTTGACGCCGTGCCGGAAGATCGCGGCGTTGACGGAATCGTTCGGCGTGAAGACGGCGTGGCATGGCCCGGGCGATGTTTCGCCGATTGGGCACGCGGCGAATCTTGCGCTCGATCTGGCGTGTCCCAACTTTGGGATTCGAGAGCTGGTTCCGTTTAATGAGCAGGTGCAGGAAGTCTTTCGCGGGGCGCCGGTGTCGAAGGACGGGTATTTATGGGCGAACGAGGCACCGGGCTGGGGGATTGAAGTGGACGAAAAGGCGGCCGCGAAGTATCCGTTTGGCCACTCGGAAGCCGGGGAGCGGCAGCGGTTGAATGGCGGATGGGGAACGGTTCGGCGGCGGGATGGAAGTGTCATCAAGCAATGAGCGCGGCTGAGGATGTTCGACGGCAGTTGGAGCACGGCTCGGTGTGGCAGGACCGGGACGCGTTGGACAACTACGATGGGCTGGTGCGGGCGCTGCGTGATGGTGGCGCGGGGCGGGATGGGTTGGTGGAGGCGTTGGCCGCGTGCTTGACGGATGCAAATCTGTTGGTTCGTTCGGGCGCGGTGGCGGCACTGCCGGAGGTGGCGGTTGAGCTGGGCGCGGCGCGGCTTTGCGACGTGGTTCGGCATCATTTGGCGCTGTTCCGGGATGTGCGGCCGGCGATGCGGTTGAGCATTGCCGACCTGGAAGAGGGCATGGCGCAGAATATCGCCAAGGCGGCGCGGCCGGAGGATGTGACGGCGATCGAGTACCTACGCGAGGCGGTTTGGCGGCCTTGGGGAAAGTGCCTGCTGTTCCGCCTGGCGGCGATCGACGGCGAGTGGCTATTGGAGCGTGCGGCTGAACTCGTGCCGAAGGACTATTTCGGTGTGTTGATCCCGCTCACGCCGGAGCGCAGACGACGGCTGATCGCCGCGGTGGGCCCGTTTCACGGGATGCCACCGGAGTACTTCTGGAAGCAGTTTCCGGCGGCGGAGGCAGAGGAATTGAAACGGCTACTCAGCGAACGTTGATCCAGACGGAGTTCGCCCGCAGGTCGTCGGCGGTGAAGAGGATCTCAACCTCGCCCGCGCCGCGGAGCGCGGTTGGCAGTTCCAGATTCACTTGATCGAGGCCCGGAAAGCTGGGTTGGACTCCGGCGTAGAGCACCGGTATTATCCGCCCACCGACGGTTACCGATGCCACTTTTTGCGCTCGAAACCCGGTGCCGTAGAGCGTCAGATAAACCGGTGCTTCGGCGGATAATTCGATTGGCGTCGGCGCGCAACGCTCGGCTGTGCAGGAGAAGACTGGAACCGGTGACTGCGCGCCATTTGAAACGCGCACGGCTGTGGCCGCGGCCAAGCGCCCGTTCATCGTGAAGAACGCCGGTGCTACGGGCTGAACGGTCCCCATGGCGCTGCGCAGTATGCGGCCGTCCCCGGTGATCCGGAACGCCGCCGGGCCGGGTGCCACGCCCGCCGGCATGATGGCGTTGATCTGCAACGCAGATGTGTAGATAACCGCCGCTGTAGACTCCACGCCCCGGCTATCGACGAGCCGTAAACCGACGCTGCTGGCGGGCGTTTGTCCAGTTAGATTCGGGCCGTAGAGCGAGATGATCGAATCCGGCGCCACCGCCAGGCCGCCCGCCGCCGCGGGCTGCACTTGAAAGTCTGCAATCAGCCCGTAGTAGCGAGCCATCCAGTACGGCAGAATGTAGTCGACACCGGCATTCCCGATGGTCCCTGTACCGCCGCCGAAAAGCTGGAAAGGGTTGCGTTGCCACAGGAAATCGGTCGGCGTCCGCTGGTCCACCGGGATCGGCTGGCAGGCCTGGTCGCCACACACGGGCACCTTGCCGCGGAGGTCGACGAAGAGATCCCGCCGCGGCCGCTTCAGCCAGAGTTCCAACATCGCCAGCGTCTCGGCATCGCGGCGCGTATCGGGCCCGAATAGCGCCATGTCGATCATGTTGAAGAAGGCGTTTTGGTGCCCGGCGGTGTAGTTTCGCGCGATGGCATAGGCGCGTTCGTAGACGCCTCGCGAGGCCGGTTCCTCCAGCCGGATCAGATGGAAGAACGTGATGTAGATCAGGTTGAACTTGAAATACGAGCTAGTACTGAGCGAATCAAAGGCCACCGGGACCGAGACGCTCCCGGCAAGCCGCGTGCGGTGGGATTCATAAATGGCCCCGAAACGTTCCGGATTCACGCCTTGCGCCACCTGCAGAATCGCCAACTGTTCATCGGGCCGCAGCAGGAAACTGGTGCCAGCCCGGCCGTCGGGCATGGGCGCCGACCAGTTGTTTTCCAACAAAAACGTCACCAGCCGCGTCAGTACATCATGGACGGTCGTTCGCATGGCAACGTCGGGAATCAGGTCGTAGGCAACGCCCAGACCGTAGGCCACCCCGCAATACTGATCTCGCGACGTATTCCCAATCCAGCTGTAGCCGGCCGCTGCATTTGTGTAGACGCCGTTGGCCGATTCTTCCCGAAGCATTCCTGCCGCGAACGGCGAGCCGATCGACACACGGCAGCGGGCCAGCAGATTCGTTCCCGTCACATCGACCAGGCCCTTCAACCCGTCCAGCGCGCGCCGCGCATTGGCCAAGGCCTCCGGCGCACCGGTGACGCGGTACCGGTAGGCTTCAGCGGCCAAGTAGTGCCCGGTCCACAACGCCGAATCACCGCAGCGTGTGTAGCCGGTGATCTGGTCGCTGGCCGCCGCGGCGTAGAACGGATCGAGAATCGTACCGAACGGCATGTGGCGCGCCTGGATGTTGGCCGACAACGCCAGTGCGTCCGCCTCCGCACCCGCCGCGCCGAGGGCCGCACACCACATCGCGACCGGAATCCAGAATCGGCACCGCATCCCCCATTCATAACACGCGGTTCCACCGGACCGGCAAACGTTCTATTTTTAGGTAAGGCTTTTCCAAGATGATCCCTCTCCTTCGTTCCCTTCTTCTGGCATGTACCGCCGTGGTTTTCGCCCAAAACCCATTGGCTATTTCAGCCGATGCGTTTAGCGGAACCTTCCAGAACGAGCAACTGAAGCTCGATCTCTCACGGAAAGGAAACGAGTACAACGGCGTCATCCTCCTCGGCGGCCAATCGCTGCCTGTTAAGGCACACGCCACTGCCGGGAAGCTCACGGGAACGTTCGAAAGCGGGGGCCAAGCCTACTCTTTCCAAGCAACCCGCAACGGAACCAAACTGACGCTCACCACCGATGGCGTCACGCACGTCCTGGACAAAGCGGTTGCCGCCCCGCCAACGGCGACGCCGGTCACCTCGCCGGTCGTCGGCCAGTGGCAAACGCCGAATGGCATCGTCGCGATCAACGCCGACGGCAGCGCGCGGATCGGCGAGAAGACCCACCGCTGGACAGTCGACGGGAACGTCATCACCTTCGCTGGAAATGGCGAATCACTCAAAGTCCCTTTTGATCTCGCCGGCGACAACTGGACCTGGAAATTTCCAGATGGCCGTCTGGCGTTGACCCGTATCGCGGCCAACGCGTCGGCGCAATCTACCGGCGAAGGCGTCGTCGGCTCCTGGCAGGGGCCGACTGGTAATATGCAAATCAACCTGGATGGCAGCGCGACGATCGGCGGCGTTCAGTACCGTTATACTCAGGCGGCGAATCAGTTAACGCTCGCCGGACCAGATGGCATGTTTGTCGCCACCGTTGAAATTGCTGGCGACAACATGACGTGGCTGATCAACGGCAAGACCCTGAGGTTCCAGCGCGCGGCGAACGTGTGGGCCGTGGGCGGAGCTGCAACTGGCGGCATTCTGCCGGAACTGGTGGGCAAGTGGTGCCAGATGTCAACGCTGAACAACAGCACCGGCGTCTCCAGCCGATCCGCGTGCTTCACGCTGCTTGCCGATGGCAGCTTCCAATTCGCCGGTGAATCGGGCGCCACCGGCCAGGTAAACGGCGGGGCGTATGGCACCGCGTCGGATTCCAACGACGGTGGCACCTGGACGGCCACCGCGAATTCCATCACGTCCACATCAAAGAAAACCGGTGTCCGGACGTTCCGCCTGGAGAAGCGGAACCATCCGAAAACCGGTGATCCCATGTTGGTACTGGATGGAGCGGAATTCACCACGGCCTATCAAAAAGCCCCGTGGCGATAGTCCGTTAGAACGCGATCCGCATGCCGACCTGCACACGCCGCGCGTCGAGCGCGCTGGTGATGCGGCCGAAGTTGGCGTTGTTGTTTTGCCCGTTGGCCGCGGGGGTGAAGCTGACGTTCGGGTTGTTGTAGTTGACGTGGTTGAACACGTTAAAGAACTCGCCGCGCGCTTCGATCTTCGCGCGTTCGCCCAGGGCGAAATTCTTGAAGAAGGAAAGGCTGATGTCGGCGAGGCCAGGACCGCGAGTCGAGGGCAACGTGCGGGGCGCATTGCCGATGACGAAGTTAGCGGGATTGCGGAAGGCATCGGTGTCGAACCAGCGCACGGGCGTGCGTTGATCGGCCGGTAGGGTCGGGTCGCGCAGCACGTCGGGGTAGTTGATGCCGGTGAAGTTGTTGGCGCCGCGGACGGCCAGCGGAAGGCCGCTCTGGATGGTCCCGATGCCGTTGGCTTGCCAGCCGCCGAACATGCCGTTCACAATGGGGTGCGCGCTCTTCATGAAGGTGCGGCCTTTGCCGACGGGGATCTCATAGACACCCGACAGGACGAGACGGCTGGCGATATCGTCCTGGTCGAGCGAGCGATCCAAACGACGATTGAAGCGGCCGAGCCGATACTCACCCGTGCAGGCGTCGCCAGAGTTGCCTCCGCCGATCGCCGCGCATTCAGTCATCAGCTTGGACTTCGTATAGCTGATCAGCATCGACAAACCCTGCGAAAAGCGCTTTTCCGCGGAGATCTGGAGCGAATGATAGGACGAAGCCAAATTCGGATTGGCCCACGTCGTCACTTGCAGATAGTCCGGGAAGGGGCGCAGGAGTTGGCTGCGAGCCACGGTGCGGCCGGAAAGAGCGCCCGTGGCGATTTGGCCGAAGAACGGATTGGGCAACTGATCCTGCAACGCCAGACCCTGCGAGAAATACTGGGGATCCAACTGATTCATGTCGTAGTTGCCGCCAAAGAGTTTGGTGCCTTTGCTGCCGACGTAGGCCGCCTGCATCGTCCAGCCCGCAAACAGGGCGCGCTGAATCGCGAAGTTCCATTGCTGCATGTAGCCGGTGGGGGAGGTGCGCGCCTGGAAACGAACGTTCTGACCACGGAAGGCGCTGGGCCCGCCGGCCGGTCCGAGGGGCTGCAACACCGCGGCGGGGCCTTCGGAGAACTTGAACGCGCGCACCGGGCCGCCACCCGCCGCGACGAACTGAGTGTCGACCGAAAAGCCCAGCGCATTCTGGTTATCGGGAACGATCGCGCCGCTCTCGATGGGCAGGTAGATCAACCCGTAACCACCGCGAATTGCCGTCTTTCCGTCGCCGCCGGGAGCCCACGCAAACCCGAACCGCGGGCCAATGTTGTTCTTGTCGACATCAATGTAGGACTCGGGAACGCCATTCAAGCCCGCATAGACCAAAGTGCCGGGCAGGTTCGTCCGCGGGTTGACCTGAAAGGGTTCGAAATTGGAGTGGCGGTTGTGAATTTCATTGAAGCCGAAGCTGGCGTCGTAACGCACGCCGAGGTTCAACGTCAGCCGCGAGGTGACTTTCCAGTCATCCTGGAAGTACAGCGCCAGCGGCGTTGCACGCGACTGGAAGAACGGCCGGTAGCCGAGCGTACCGCTCGATACTTCGCCGAGCAGAAACGTCGCCAAACCGACGCCGTTGCCGGCGGGCGAGAGCGGATTGCCCGTCAGAGCCGATGTGAAGGAGAAGTTTCCGGAAGGGTTCAAACGATTGATGAAGCTGATTCGCCAGTCGCGAATATCGACACCCGCCTTCAAGCTATGTTTGCCGCGCGACATGCTGACCTGATCCACAATCTGGCCAATGTTCTGCGCGCGCAGGCCACCCGAAAAGTTCGGGTTACCGATCGTCAGAAAACCGGCAACCTGCACCGGCGGGAACGTGTCCTGCGGAATGATGGAGGGGTAACCGAGCTTCGCGGGCCATCCCTCATCAAAGCTGGGATGAAGGAACGGAAGGTACTGACGCGTAATGCCCACGCGAAGATCGTTGACGATGGTCGACGAAATGATGCGGGTATAGGCCAGCACCGCGTTGTGATTGTCGCGCTGATCGTTGCGCGCCGCCGGGTCCGCCGGGCCCAGGCCCCAACCTGCATTCTTCAATGTATTTTTGGTAAAGGAGTAGCGGAAGAACAGACTGTCGCTGTCGGTCAGCCGGTGGTCGATGCGCGTTGTTGAGACCGTCTGGTCCGACGTCGATTTCGCGAGCGAAACGAAGTTGTTCACGTTCGTGATGGCGTCCGTTGGCCGGGCGTTGGCGGCCGGCATATACGGTAGTACTTTTACTGCCAGCGAATCGAACCGAGCGCGGGGAACGACGTTGCCGGGGAACAACGTGCGAACGAACCCGCTGCCCGCCGGGTTGGGCGCCGTTGTCGCCGGATCATAAATAGGAATCAGCGTGCCGCGGGAATCGAAGGTCTTGCTGAAGTCCCCGCCGCGTTGCTCATCGGTGGCAACGGTACCAATCTGCGGCGCGCCTGTAGAGCGCCATTTCCACTGTTCCCATCCGGCGAAGAAGAACGTCCGGTTCTTGCCGTTGTAGAGTTTCGGAATCAGCACCGGACCGCCCGCCGTCCCGCCGAACTGGTTGTAGCGCAGCACCTGTTTCGTGCGCCCCGTGCGGGGGTCGGGCTGCGTGGAAAACGCGTTGCGGGCATCCAGGGAATCGTTGCGCAAAAACTCGTATAGCGATCCGTGGAACTGATTGCCGCCGGACTTGGTGACGGCGTTGATCACGCCACCGGCCGTCTGTCCGTACTCGGCTTTCAACGCGTTCGTATCCACGCGGAACTCCTGTACCGAATCGGCCATCGGCACTACGGAGATTTCATTGTGCACCGCGGCGGTGTTCGACACGCCGTCCAGGAAGAACTGGTTGCCGTACGCCGGGCCGCCATTGATGCGCATCTGCGAGAACGTCTGGTTGTTCACCTCGGCAAACCCGTCCGTCGAGTTCGACCGCGGCACCACGCCCGCCACCACCTTCACCAGGTTGAACACATGGCGTCCGTTCAACGGCAGATCCTCAATCCGCTTCTGCTCCACCACCGTACCCAGCGAAGAGTCTTCGGTCTGAATGCGCGGAATCTCCGCCCGGATTTCCACCGAATCGCTAACACTGCCTAACTCGAAAACAATATCGACGCGCAACCGCTGCGCCACTTCCACGTTCACGCCCGTCCGCGTCACCTGCTTAAACCCGGTGGCCGAAGCACGGAGGGAGAACTGTCCGATCGGGACGTTCGGAATCACATACGTGCCTGAATCGTTGGAACTGGCGCGATAGGTGAGGCTTGTCGCCACAGCCGTCGCCGTCACTTCCACATTCGGAACCGGCGCTCCGGCCGGGTCCGTCACAATGCCGGTAATCGTGCCCAACGCAGTCTGCGCGGATAGCGGCGCGGCAAGGCACAGGGCCGCAAAGAATAACCTACAAAGACTCATGTTGCCGTTATTCTATCGGCTTCCACACTCCGCTGGGGATTAACAAAAAGCCACGCGACTGCGGCGCACAACGTGGTAGCCACGCTCAGGTACAAGACGGCGTTCCAATTCCCGGTCCTTTGGAGAACGAACCCCATCAACACCGGCGAAGCGAAGCCCGCGCAGTTGGACGCTGCGTTCATCAATCCTGCCACTGCGCCGCCCGATGTCCCGCCGATATCGGTGGCCGACGACCACGCCGCCCCCAGGTACAGATCCACCGCGCCCGCCGCGCATCCCATCAACAGCGCGGCCAATCCGGTATCCGGACACCACACGCCTGCCGACAGCAACAGCGCCCCTAGCGTCATCGAAGTGAATCCCACCACCGTCCGCGCCATCCGGTCATTGCTCCGTCGCCCGATCCAATCCGTCAACACACCGCCCAGCCAATTTGCCCCGACGCCAAGCAAAAGCGGCAAGCTCGCGTAGAAACTCGACTCCGTCAATGACATCCCCCGCTGCTCCCGCAAGTACGTCGGGAACCACGTGATGTAGAACTGCCACATGAACGTCGCGCCAAATGCCGCCACCAATAGACACCACAGCCGAGTCGAGCCCAACAGCACGCGCCACGGCACCGGCCCCTTTACCGCCGCCACCGTCTGCGCCGCGATCAACTCCCGCTCCGCCGCCGTCACCGAGGCATGCTCCGCAGGCGAGTTCCGATACCACGCAAACCAAGCCACCGCCCACAACAACCCGAACGCGCCGAACACCACGAACGGCACGCGCCATCCGTAGTGCAAGAGGAAGTAGCCCGCGATCGGCGGCGTCAACGCACCCCCCAAACGGCCCCCACCAAGGAACGCCCCGAACGCCGTTGCCCGTTCATTCACCGGCACCCAGCGGCTGAACGCCGAAGCGACGGACGGTGAAAACGCCGCCTCCAATCCGCCAAACACGAACCGGATCACCAGCAGCGAAACGAAGCTCCAGGCCGACGCCGTCAGCGCCGTGAACACGCTCCACCCGGCAATTGCGAAGGCCACAATCGACCGCGACCCCATGCGGTCCGCCAGCATGCCCCACGGCGTCTGCCCCAGAAAATACGACAGGCTGAAAATACTGAACACAAACCCCATCTCGGTCTGCGAAAACCCGAACGCCTTCCGCATCTCCGGCCCGGCCACTGCGATACAGACGCGGTCCGTGTAGCAGACCATGTTGATCAAAAGTGCCAGCAAAACGATCGAATAACGAACCGGCATCCCCTACAGCCCGTCCGGACGCGCCATGTCCCGGTCCAGCGGATATATCGGCCGCGGCACCCGCCGGAACGGCAGCTTGCGCAGATTGGCGGTACTCACTCCCGGCGTATCCACCACGAACATCGCCTTCGCAATCGGCGCGTAAGCCGCGCGGAAACCATTCGGCGACTTTACCACCACAATCTTGCAGTCCACCGGGTCAATCCCATGACTGCGGAACAACTCCGGGTCCACCGTCATCGACGAACGCTCGGCAATCAGCAAGAAAACCTGCCCCACTTCCAACACCACCGTCCGCCCCATGCACGTCGTAATCCCCGTGTTGTAGCCCCGCGCCCGCGCCACCCACCGCCCGTCGGAGATCATCTTCACCACACCCTTCACCGCAACAGGCTTCGAGTTCTTCGTATCGAACATCCCGCCGACTTTCATCGAAACCGTCGCGCCGATCCCGGCCGCAATCGCCGTCGCCACCGCCACCGGGTCCACCAGAAAGATCGCCGCTGGCCCCGTCAACTTCGCTTTCAATAAATGCTTCAACACGCCCGTCGAATCTCCCGGCGAACCCGAGCCAGTGCTGTCCGATGACTCCGACAACACCACCGGCCCGCCCTCCATATCGAGCGCCCGCGCAATCGCGTCCGGCACCGGCGTCAATTCCGCCTCGTACTCTTCTTTCGTATCCCATAACCGCCGTCCCAAGGTATCGGCCTGCCGCTGCGCCGCCCGCGCGTCGCCATTCGTCACCGCCACCACCGCGCACCCCATCTCGTCAATATCCATCCAAGGCTGCACCGGGAAAATCGACACCGCCTCCGCCGCCCCACTCTTTTCCCACTTCTCCGCCTGCTTCATCAACGCCGCCATCGGCCCGCTCGACGTCTGCGACTTCTCCGCCTGAATAATTAAGGGCAGCTTTCGCAGCGCCATTCGCGGCTGCACCTCGCCCCGCAAAACCCGCACCAGCAACCGCGCCGCCTTCTGCCCCACTTCAAACATGTCCACGTGCGGATACGTGTGATACCCCACAATCGCCGTCGCCAACTCAACCATCCGCCGCGTCACATTCGCATGCAGATCGAGCGTCATCACAATCGGCACATCCGGCCCCAGCACCGCGCGCGCCCGCTGCAGCACATACCCTTCCACATCATCTTCGCCCTCGGCCGTCTGCGCGCCATGCATCGCCAACAACAGCGCCTCCGGCCGGGCGGCCTTCAGATTCTTTTCGAACCCCGTCACCAACCTCTCAAAATCCGCGCGCACCATCCGGTTCGCCGTAATGGCCCACGCTGCGCAAACAGGGCGAATCTCCGCCTTTTCGGCACGCAAAACTTCGATAAAACCGCCCATTTCTGTCAGTTTTCCCTCGTGCCGTCGCAGCGCCGCCGCGCCGAACACGGGATTGAAATCGTCGTAATAGGTGGCAACAGGCGAAAACGTGTTGCTCTCTTGGAGGATGGAAGCGATAGCGATGTTCACAGGCTGACCAGATATATCACTATACTGTTTGCCATGAAGACATCCCGCCGTCGCCTTCTCCAAGCCAGTGCCGCCGCCTCCATGGCCGCCGCGTCCGCAGCGCCCACCGCCTCATCGCTCACCGCGAATTCCACCTCATCCCTCTACGCTTCGCTCGGCGTCAAACCCGTGATCAACGGCGTCGGCGTCGTCACCGTCCTTGGCGGTTCGATCATGCCGCCAGAAGTGATCAAGGCAATGGAAGAAGCCAGCCACTTCTTCATCCCCATCCCGGAACTGGAACGCAAGGTCGGCGCCCGCATCGCCGAACTGCTCCAGGCTCCGGCCGCCATGGTCACCTGCGGCGCCGCCTCAGCCATCACCGTCGGCACCGCCGCCTGCCTCTCACAGGGCGACCCCGCCAAGCTCCGCCAACTCCCCAAACGCGACGGCATCAAGTACGAAGTCATCCAGCCCAAGGGCCATCAGTCCGGCTACGAACACCAGATGGAATTGGTGGGAGCCAAGATCATCACCGTCGAAACCGCGGCCGAAATGGAAGCCGCCATCAACGAACGCACCGGCATGGTGTTCATCTTGAACAAGGGCGAGCCGCTCGGCAAGATCTCCCACGCCGACGTCCTCCGCATCGCCCACGCCAAAGGCGTCCCCGTCATGAACGATTGCGCCTCCGACGCGGTACCGAAAGAGAACCTCTGGAAGTACACCAAGATGGGCTTCGACCTCGTCATCTTCTCCGGCGGCAAAGCCCTGCGCGGCCCGCAGGCCAGCGGCCTTCTGCTCGGCCGTAAGGACTTGATCGAAGCCTCCTACCCCGCCATGTCCCCCTACGGCGGCATCGGCCGCGGCATGAAGGTGGGCAAGGAAGAATGCTGCGGTTTGCTCGCCGCCGTTGAACGCTATTTGAAAGTCGATCACGACGCCGAATGGAAGGTCCTCGAGGGCCGAGTCGCCTCCATCCGGACTGCGCTCAAATCAGCCAAAGGCGTGCAGGCCGAACAGTACATCCAGCCCATTCAAAACCAGGTCCCGCACGTCACCGTGAAGTGGGACGAAGCCGCGCTGAAGCTCACGTCCCAACAGGTGACCGAAAAACTCCTTGCCAGCAATCCGCCCATCCACGTGCAGCGCCCCGGTAAAGGGGAGCTGCTGATTTCCGTGTGGATGATGCGCGGCAACGAACACGAGATCGTCGGCCGCCGCCTGAAGGAGATCTTCTCGGCCTAGCGCAGCGTGCCGCGGGCGGTAATCACTTCCGCCTGCAGATACGGCCGCAAAACCTCGGGAACTACCACGGAACCGTCCTTCTGCTGGTAGTTCTCGATGATCGCAACCCACGTCCGGCCCACCGCCAACCCGCTGCCATTCAGCGTATGCGCGGGCTCGGTCTTCTTGCCGCTCTTGCAACGAATGGCCGCGCGCCGCGCCTGGAACGACTCAAAATTGGAGCAGCTGGAAATCTCCTTGAACGCGCTCTGCCCCGGCAGCCAGACTTCCAAATCGTAGGTCTTCGCCGACGAAAAGCCCATATCGCCCGTGCACAACAGCACGCGGCGGAACGGCAGTTTCAGGCGGTCCAAAATGCTCTCCGCGTGCGAGGTCAACAGTTCCAGTTGCTCATGGCTCTGATCCGGCCGCGCGAACTTCACCAGCTCCACTTTCTGGAACTGATGCTGGCGAATGATGCCGCGCACGTCGCGCCCGTACGCCCCCGCCTCGCTGCGGAAACAGGAAGTAAACGCGCAGTAGCTGATCGGCAACAGGTCGGCTTCCAGCGTCTCGTCGCGGTGCAGATTCGTCACCGGCACCTCCGCCGTAGGCGCCAGATAATAGTCCGTCCCTTCCAGCTTGAACAGGTCGGCGGCGAACTTCGGCAACTGGCCGGTGCCATACAAACTGGCGCTATTCACTACCACCGGCGGGAAAACTTCCGTGTAGCCATGCTCGCGCGTATGCGTATCCAGCATGAAGTTGATCAGCGCGCGCTCCAGCTTCGCGCCCAGACCCATGTAGACCGCGAATCGCGCGCCCGTAATTTTCGCCGCGCGTTCAAAGTCCAGAATGCCCAGCGCCGGGCCAATGTCCCAATGGTTCTGCGGCGGAAAATCGAACGTCGGAATGGTCCCGTGCTGATGCACTTCCACGTTGTCATCGGCCGACGCGCCCACCGGCACACTCTCGTGCGGCACGTTCGGCACGCCCGCCAGAACCTCGTAGAACCGCGCATCGGCGGCCTTCGTCGCCTCTTCCAGCGCGGCAATCCGGTCGCCAATCGCGCGAACTTTGGCCTGTTGATCCGCCGTGTCCTGGCCGGCCTTCTTCAGCTTGGCAATCTCGCCGGACTCCGTGTTTCGTTGGGCTTTCAGCGTCTCGGACTCGGTCAGCGCCGCGCGCCGCTCCGCATCCAACGCCCGAAACGCCTCCACATCGAGTTCATAACCGCGAGTGGCCAGTCGTGCGGCAATGGCGTCCAGGTTGCCGCGAAAGTAAGATAGATCGTGCACCTTCTCATGCTATCGAAAAACCGCAAACGGATAATCGGCGCTGCCCTCGCCGTATTGCTGACCACGTCGTGCGCAAAAAAACAGGCCAATATCGATCAGGCGTCCATGACCCCGCAGGAGTCTCTCGCCGCGATCCAACTGTCCGAAGATTTCCAGGTGGATCTGTTCGCCACCGAACCGCACGTCGTCGACCCGGTCGATATGGCGTGGGACGAAAACGGCAAAATCTACGTTGCCGAAATGCTCGATTACCCAGACGACCCGCCCCCCGGCAAGCCCGTCCGCAGCCGTGTCCGAGTCCTCGAAGACAAGAACGGCGACGGCGTCATTGACTCCAGCTACATCTACGCCGAAAGCCTCCTCCAGGTCAGCGGCCTCATGCCATGGAAGGGCGGTCTCATCGTCGGCACCGCTCCCGAAATACTTTTCCTCAAAGACGCCGATGGCGACGGCAAAGCCGAGATCCGCCAGGTGCTCTACAAAGGCTTCCCCACCGTCAATCCGGAAGGCCGCATCACCAACTTCAAGCTCGGTATCGACAACTGGGTCTACGCCGCCAACAACGGCGCCGACGCCAAAGTCACCCAACCCGGCAAGCCCGGCGAACCGCTCCTGCTCCGCGGCGCCGACATGCGCTTCAACCCCATCACCATGGTTGCCGAACGGGCCTCCGGGCCCGCGCAGTACGGCCTGACGATGGACGATTGGAACAACCGCTTCATCACGCAGAACACCGTCCACCTGCGCCAGGCGCTGGTCCCCGCCGAATACCTCGGCCGCTCGCAGTACCTGGAAATCGGCGCCGTCTCGCAGGACATCTCGCCCGACGCCAAGGGCCAGACGCCCATGTTCCCGCTCACCAAGCCGCAACAGTGGCGCGTCCAGCGCACCGCCCTCCGCCAGGAGCGCTACAAGGAAACCAACCCCGGCCGCGTCGAACATCTGCAGGGCTATTTCACCGCGGCCTCCGGCTCGGTCATCTACAACGGCGACGCCTGGCCCGAACAGTACTACGGCTCGATCTTCACCGGCGACGTCAGCGCCAATCTCGTCCGCCGCGAAACGCTCGTCCCCAATGGCGTCACGTTCCTCTCCAAACCGGCCACGGAAGGCAAAGAGTTCATCGCCTCCACGGACGTCTGGTTCCGCCCCTGCCATTTCGCCAACGCCCCCGACGGCAACTTCTACATCCTCGACATGTACCGCGAGTACATCGAAACTCCCGAATCCATCCCCGAAGAAATCAAAAAGGGCCTGAATTTCTGGAGCGGCGACGACAAGGGCCGCATCTTCCGCGTCAAGTCCAAGCAGCAGCGCAAACAGCGGCCGCTGACCGTGAACCTCGGCAAGATGACCTCCGCCGAACTGGTCAAACTCCTGGAAGAAACCAACGGCTGGCATCGCGACACCGCCCACCGCCTGCTGTTCGAACGCCAGGACAAATCGGTCGCCCCGCTGCTCACCGCCATGGCCACGGACTCCAAAATGCCGCAGGCGCGTCTCCACGCCCTCTACCTGCTACAGGGCATGGGCGCGTTGCAACCGGCCCATGTCGCCACCGCGCTGAAGGACCCCGAAGCCCCCATCCGCGAACACGCCATCAAGATGAGCGAAGCGTTCCTCGCCGGCACGCCCGCTCTCCGCGACCAGATCTTCTCCATGGCCGCCGACAAAGATCTCCGCGTGCGTTACCAACTGGCCTACACCCTGGGCCAGATCGATACCCCCGCCGCCCGCAACCTGCTCGGCAAAATCATTGCCGAACATGGCGAAGACAAGTGGTTCCGCACCGCCGTCCTCACCTCGGTCGCCAACAAACCGGCGGAGTTCCTCAAGGTCCTGCAATCTCAGAAAAAGGGCCTGGAACATGCCGACTTCTTGCAGCAACTCTCGCAAGTCATCGGCGCCCGCAAGGACAAGGCGGAAATCGAAACGCTGCTCGAAATCGCTGGCAATGAAGCCCCCGCCTACGCCGGCCTCTCGCGCGGCATGAAGCTGGCCGGCGGCCCGCGCCTCGCTTCCCCGAAGGCCGAGGCCGTCTTCCGTCGCGTCCTCGCCTCCGCGCCCGAAAAGGTGCAACAGTCGGCCTGGTCCGCCGGCCGCGCCTTCGATATGCCCGGCGTCTTCGCCAAAGCATTGACCGACGCGGCCAACGACTCGCTCGCCCCCGCCCCGCGCGTGGCCGCCATTCGCGCACTCGGTGGCGTTGAATCCGCCAAGTCGCTCCCGGTGCTGGAAAAGATCCTGGCCGGCAACCCCACCGCCGAAGTCCAAGCCGCCGCCGTCGCCGCCATCGGCGAAACCGGCGATGCCAAGGCCCCGGCCATGATTCTCGCCTCCTGGAAAACGCTCCGGGCCGACGCGCGGACCCGCGCCGTCGGCGCTCTCGTCAGCCGGAAAGAGTGGATTCCGAAACTCCTCGCCGCCGTCGAAAGCAATCAGGTGGAAGCGGCCGGCGTCGACGTTGGCGCCCAGGCCCGCCTGCTCGAAAGCGGCGATCCGGAACTCGTGAAAAAGGCCAAGGCGCTGTTCACTTCTGGCTCGTCCGATCGCATCAAAATCCTGGCCGAATACAAAGAAGCCGCCACCGGCAACGGCGACGCCGCCCACGGCAAAGCCGTCTTCGAAGAGACGTGTGCCCGCTGCCATTCGCCTCGTAAACAAGGCGGCCGCGTCGGCCCCGATCTCAGCGGCGTCAACAACAAGACCCGCGAAGAGCTGCTCAAGGCCATCCTCGATCCCTCCGCCGCCATTGAGCCGCGCTTCGTCAACTACATGGTCACCACCAAGGACGGACAGGTCTTCGACGGCATCATCGCCAACGAAACCCCGGCCGCCATCACCCTCCGCGGCGGCACCGAAGATGGCGACCAAACCATCCTTCGCCGCAACGTCGCTGAAGTCCGCGCCTCGGCCATCTCGCTGATGCCCGAAGGCCTGGAGAAAAACGTCAGCAAGAAGGACATGGCCGACCTGATCAGCTACCTCCGCGCCGGACTCTAACCCAGCTCCACGCGGTCCATCGCCAGAAACTCTTTGATGTGCTCGTGTTGCGACTGATCCAGTTGCGACACGGGCCCAAAGTAGATGATCTGGCCCTGGTGCAGAATGACAACCTTATCGGCCACCTTCCGCATCAGCTCCAAGTCGTGCGTCACCACGGCCGAGGTCAACCGCAACTGCTGCTTCAAGCGCAGCATCAGGTTGCCCAGATGGTCGCTCATAATCGGGTCCACCATCGTCGTCGGCTCGTCGTAAAGAATACACTCCGGCTGCGCCGCCAGCGCCCGCGCAATCGCCACCGCGCGCTTGTAGCCCGTCGAAAGATCGGTCGGGTACACATCCCGGTATTCGCCCAGGTCCACCAGATCCAGGAGCCCCTGCACCACGTCTTCCTTGTTCTGCACGTCGTAGTCGTCGCGCAGTTCCAGGGAAAACTCGATATTTTCGCCCACCGTCATCGAATCGAACAGCGCCCCGGACTGGAACACCATCGTTACTTTTTTTCGGATCCGCCGAAGTTCCGACTCCGGAAAGTTCGTGATGTCCTCGTGCGCCACAATCACTTGCCCCTTGTCCGGCTTCAGGAAACCCATGATGTGGCCCAGGCTCACGCTCTTGCCCACACCGCTCCGCCCGATAATCGCAATGGTCTCGCCGGCATCAATATAAAAATTCGAATCGACTAAAACGGGCTTGTCGAACGTCTTATACACGTGCCGAAATTCAATGTAGTGGGGAAACTCCTGTTGCGGGGGCATCTAGCTTTTCGCCGCCTCCCACTGCTCGGGCGTATTCACGTTCCGCAAAACGGGCGCCAACGCCGGCACCGTGGCCACATCGATCTCCCGCAACGCGTCTTTCACACGACGCCCCCCGGCCGCGAAGAAGGCCCGCAACCGCTCCAGATCGCCGGAATGATAGACCCCGCACAACGGCTCCAACCCGCCATCGGCGTGCACCGGAGCCAGCGACCGGCCAGCCGCCCGCGCCTCATCCAAGAGCATTCGCAAAAACTCCTTTTCCAGAAAAGGCATATCCACCGCCACCATCAGGTTCCACTCCGCCGCCCCGCTTTCCAACACAGTCAGGATCCCGCCCAGCGGTCCTTCGCCCGGCCACTGATCAGCGAGTACCGGAACGCCCAGTCCCTCATAACGCCCAGCCGGCGCGACAACGGCACAATTGCCCGCCGCGGCTGTCACAACTTCCGCCACGCGCACCAGCAGTGGCTCGCCCCCGTCCGCCAGCAACGCTTTGTCCCGGCCCATTCGCCGGCTGGCGCCACCGGCCAACACGTAACCAGCCTCCAGACCCGATGCGCTCCGCAACATGAGAGAATCATAGCATCGGGCATGGGCCGAACCCCATCTACCGAAGGTGTATAATCATTGCGACTGCGGAATGTTTTGAACAAATCGCTTCAGTTTTGTTTTTCGGGTCTGCTGCTGGCGATGCCCTCGCTTGCCGCCGATGGCTCCGTGGCACCCGCCGCGGACGATAAAGTGCGCATCGACGTCCGGGCCGATCGCCGATCCGGCCGCCTTGTTCGCCGCGTCACAGTAGAGGCCAAGGTCATCGAACCCAAGGCGGTAAACACCGCGGATCCGGCTCCCGCAAAGCCCTCCGCCGTTTCCCTTCCCTTGGCGGCCAACCCGAAAATCAATGCCGCTGTCGAACAGGCAGCCCGGCAGTATGACCTGGACCCGTTGCTGGTACACGCCGTCATTCAAGTGGAAAGTGCGTACAACCCGTACGCCATTTCGCACGCCGGCGCCCAGGGTTTGATGCAACTCATGCCCGCCACCGCCCGCTCCCTCGGCGTACGCAACTCCTTCGACGTTGAAGAGAACATCCGCGCTGGGGTCCGCCACCTGAAAGAACTGAAGGACACCTACAAGGACGATCGCCTTGCCCTGGCCGCTTATAATGCGGGCGCCGGCGCCGTCAACAAATACCAGTGGATTCCGCCCTACCCCGAGACGCAGGAGTATGTCTATAAAGTGGGAAAGAAGTACGGAGAAGCGCGTCGCGCCGCCGCCACCCAGGTAGCGGCCAAGCCCGCCGCCGCCCCGTCGCCCTCGCCGGTTGCCGCACAACCGGAAGAGCCGCAAACCCGCCAGGTAGAAGCCTTCGTTGACGCGGAGGGGCGTTTGCACATGCGGACGAAGTAATGCGCCAATTTTCACAACCCGGAGCTTGGCCAGTGGCACTGCTCCTGTTGTGTACCCAGGCGCCGTTGCTCGCCGAAAATCTGGTTTTGCAGGATGTGCGCCATTGGACGCAGGGCGGCGTCACGCGCGTCGCCGTTCAGCTTTCCGGTAAGGCCGAGATTCGCCGGGACCGCCTCTCCAAACCGGAGCGCTACTTCTTTGATTTCCAGAACACGGGAACTTCGAAGAAAGGCATGCAGACCATCGCCGTTGGCGATTCGCTCGTTCGCCAGATTCGCATCGCCGAAGCCAAACCGGGCGTCTCCCGCGTCGTGCTCGATCTGGTCGACAACGCAGACGTCTCCACCTCCGAATTAAGCAACCCCTACCGTCTGGTCATCGAGATCAAGAGGCCCGGCGCCAAGTCGCCCGTTGAACCGGTTGGGCCGGAAGTGATCACAACCGCGCCCGCGTCGAAGGGTTCTAAGTCCTCCAAGGTCTTCCCCCCGCCCACCCCGCGGGTTCCGTCCATTGCCAAGGCGCCCATCCTCCCGGATCCGCCTTCCCTCGTTTTGCTATCGCAGTTTCGTTCCGCACTACCCCCAGCCCCGCCGTTTGCCATCCCCGCTACCGCAAAGCGTCCGCTGGCCGCGAAGTCGTTCGCCCCGCCGCCAGCCCATTCGCGCCCGGTGAATCCCAACGCCGCCATCCTGCCAACCCCGCCGCCAATGGTCTTCCTCGCCCTCTGGCGGAAGCCTGCCCCCCCGGCGCCCAAGGTCAGTTTCCCGCCCTACCGGTCCACCGCAACCAAGACCGCGCCCACGACGACGACCGCCGCCGCCAAGCCGACTCCGCCAGCTCCCCCGGCCCAGTCCGCCCAAGGCGCCCGTCGCGGCTCCACCGGGGCGAACTCGATGACCCGTGCCCTGGGCCTGAAGATTCGCCGCGTCGTGCTCGACCCTGGTCACGGCGGTCACGATCAGGGCTCCGCCGGACCCACCGGCCTGCTGGAAAAAGAACTCGTGCTCGACGTCGCGCTCCGCCTCGGCGAACTCATCTCCGCCAATCTCGGCAGCGAAGTGGTCTACACCCGCAACGACGATCACTTCGTCCCTCTCGAAACCCGCACCAAGATGGCGAATGACAGCAAAGCCGATCTTTTTGTTTCCATCCATGCCAACTCTTCCGTCGTGCGTTCCGTTTCCGGCGTCGAAACCTACTACCTCAGCTTCACCACTTCGAAGGAAGCGCTCGACGTCGCCGCCCGTGAAAACGCCACCAGCGAACGCAGCGTCTTTGAACTCCGCGATCTGCTGCAAAAGATCGCTCTTCAGGAAAAAGTGGACGAGTCGCGCGACTTCGCCGCCCGCGTCAACGCCTCGCTTTTCCGCGTGTGGGGCCAGACGCCCTCCACCCGCAATCGCGGCGTGAAGAAGGCCCCGTTCGTGGTGCTGATCGGCGCTTCCATGCCCTCCATCCTCACCGAAATCGGCTTCCTCTCCAACCCGCGCGATGAGAAGGAATTGAAGAAATCCGAAACACGGCAGAAGATCGCCGAAGCGCTCTACAAAGGCATAGCCCAGTACGCCGACTCACTCAGCCACTTCGCCTCTGTGCGGCGCGCCGAAGACGAGTAGGTTACTCCCGGTTCGCGGCCACAACCACCCGGTTCCGCCCCTGATGTTTGGCTGTGTATAAGGCGTCGTCAGCCGCTTTCAACAACTCACTGCCGGCCTCAATCTTGGCCCCGTTCCGGCTGGCCACGCCAAAGCTGGCGGTGACGGCAAACTCCTGCCCGCCAGCCAGCACCGGTTCCCCGGCAATGCGCTGCCGCAGCATCTCGGCGAACGCGGGTAACTCGGCGGGCGTCCGGCGGGTCACCACCAGGAACTCCTCGCCCCCGTAGCGGCCCAGCGTATCCTGCTCGGACAGCGCGCAAGTCAATCGTTCCGCCGTGGCAACCAGGACAGCGTCGCCCGCGGCATGGCCAAAGGTGTCGTTCACCAGTTTGAACTTGTCAATGTCCAGCATGATCACGCCCAGCGGTCCGGCCTTGGCCACGCACCCTTCCAAAACTTCGGTAATCTGCCCGCGGTTGTTCACCCCGGTCAGCGCATCGTGCGTCGCCTGATACCGCAGCGCCGCCTGCGCCTTCAACAACTCATCCTGCAAGTCAATGATCCGCCGTCCGGCGCGCAAACGTACGTTCAGTTCCTGCTGGTCAAACGGTTTGACGACATAATCATCCGCCCCGGCCGTCATCCCCTCAATCACGTCTTCCTTCTGGGTTCGCGACGTAAGCAACAGAATGTAGGTATACGGCTCAATGCCCTTCTGCCGTACCAACCGGCACACTTCAGGCCCCGTCAAGCCAGGCATCATCCAATCCAAAATCGCCATGCGCGGCGCATCTGGCTGCTGAAGGGCATCCCAAGCCTGGTTGCCGTCAGCAGTCGTAATCACCTGATAGCCCCACTTTTTGACAATGCTCTCCAGCAGATGCCGGGAAACGTTGCTGTCGTCCGCTATCAGGATTCTCATGATTGGTCCGTGATGAGAATTCACTTAAACCTTATCGACCCGTAATGCGAATTCTTAGACCGGGAACATCTTCCAACGCATTTATTTCGGTCCGCCTTCCGCACGGACCGTTTCCCCAATCTCTCATTAAGCATACGTTGCCGGACGACTCCATTCCAATGGGATTACACCGAATTTCTTTACAGTACGTTCCTACCGGGAAGTACTACAGTTGCTTTCTTTCCCGTTACGATACACGCGCAAACCGCGGCGTTACACCATCAAGGTCTTTTTCGCTTCTTTCTCCCTACTCCAAGGAGTATGGGGCTATGATGAGAGAAGCATGCCCCAAATGGAAAATTCTGTTCTGGTCCCCATGGTGGTCGAGCAGACCTCGCGCGGTGAACGTGCCTACGATATCTACTCGCGCCTGCTCAAAGAAAACATCATCTTTCTCGGGACCCCCATCGACGACCAGGTCGCCAACCTCATCATCGCCCAGATGCTCTTCCTGGCCGCTGAAGATCCCGAACGGGACATCTCCCTCTACATCAACTCCCCCGGTGGCTCCATCACCGCCGGCCTGGCGATCCTCGACACGATGAATCTCATCGAGCCCGATATCACCACCTACTGCGTCGGCCAGGCTGCCTCCATGGCCGCCGTGCTGCTTGCCTGCGGCACCAAGGGAAAGCGCTTCAGCCTCCCCAACTCCCGCATCCTCATCCACCAGCCGTCGATGCACGGTCTGGCCGGGCAGGCCACCGATATTGACATCTACGCCCGCGAAATCCTGCGCATGCGCGAGTCGCTCAACCAGATCCTCGCCAATGCCTGCGGACAACCGGTCGATAAGATCGCCCGCGACGTCGACCGTGACTACATCATGGATCCCGCCCAGGCTGTCGAATACGGCATGCTCGACCGCGTCGTCACCTCGTCGCGCGAAGTTAAGCCCATCACCTAGGCCCTCAGTTGCTCTCCCGCTCCCTGGGTCCAGGCCACCTCATCGCCGCCGGTATCGGCTGTATGGTGGGCGGGGGCATCTTCCTCACTACCTCCACATTGGCGCGCCAGTA
>JBIKOG010000258.1:0-10136 GCA_044358225.1 Bryobacteraceae bacterium
ATTCGGTGGCGCTGTAGGGGCTGGCGTGGTCGAAGTTTTCGAGGATGTTGAGCATGGACAGGGCGGCGAGGCCCTGGCCGTTGGGGGGGAGTTCATGGACGCGCCAGCCTCGGTAGGTGGTGGAGATGGGGGTGACCCATTCGGGCTGGTAGTTGGCTAGGTCGGAGGCGGCCAGGAGGCCTCCCTGGCGGGTGGATTTGGCGAGGATGGCGTTGGCGATGTCGCCTTTATAAAACGCGTCGGCGCCGTGGTCGGCGATGAGGCGCATGGCGCGAGCGAGGTCGGGGTTCTTGTAGATTTCGCCGACGGCGGGGACGTGGTTGTTGGGGTAGTAGACCCGGACGCCTTCGGGGTCCTTGCGGACCAGTTCGGCGTCCCAGACGCGGCCCACCATTTCCTGGATGGGGAAGCCGTCGGCGGCGAGGCGGATGGCGGTTTGGAAGAGCTTGTTCCAGGGGAGTTTGCCGTGCCTTTTGTGCATGGCTTCCCAGCCGCGGACGCAGCCGGGGACGGTGGCAGAGTGGATGCCTGTGCCGTCCATTTTCTTGAGACCTTTGGCTTGTAGGGCTTCGATGGTCATGGCTTGCGGGGCGGGGCCGCTCGCGTTGAGGCCGGTGATCTGGCCGGTTTTGGCGTCGCGGTACATGACGAAGAGGTCGCCGCCGATGCCGCACATCATGGGTTCGACGACGCCGAGGACGGCGTTGGCGGCAATGGCGGCGTCGACGGCGCTGCCGCCCTGGGCGAGGATCTGGGCGCCGGCTTGCGAGGCGAGGACCTGGCTGGTGGAGACAATGCCGCCGGTGGCGATGACCATGGAGCGGCCGTGGGCCCGGTCCGTTTTCTGGGCGGGGAGGAGGGTGGAGGCGAGGAGGAGGAGGAGCGCGGGTTTGGTCATGGTGTCTGGGGGCGGTTTCAGACACGATACTACGGATGGCGTTAGGGTGGGAGCCGATTCTTGTGCTTCTGCGTGTCCTCCTGCTGGGTGAATCGCGTCTTGGGGGCGGGATGCATGGAATCTACAGGAGACTTCCGTGGTACCGGAGTTTCCTGGTGTCACGGTACCCAGGGAAATCCGGGTTAGGGGCGGAGGGTGGCGGTGATTGGAAGGACGGACGCTGGTTCGGTCCTGGTGCCTGAGGCCGGATTCAGACACGAGGCTACGGCCTGTCCTCCTGCGGGGTGAATCGCGTCTTGGGGGCGAGATGCATGAAATCTACCGGAGACTTCCGTAGTACCGGAGTTTCCTGGTGTCACGGTACCCAGGGAAATCCGGTACCCAGGGAAATCCGGGTTAGGGGCGGGTGATGGCGGTGACCACGCCAGCGAGGAGGCGGATGGCGACGGTCCTGTCGGGCGCCAGGTGGTAGGTGAGAAGTTCGCGGTCGCCGTCTTCGAGGCCGCGGACGGCGGCGGTGCTGCTCGGATTGCCGAGGGCTGCGAGGACATCCGCGCGCGGCTGACCGGGGGAGATATGGTTGAGGGCCTTCTCATCGATAAGAATGAAGCGGGGCTTGGGGGTGGGGTTTTGGATTGCCAATAGAACCAGGGGCGTGACGGCGGGGAGGGACGACTCGGCAGGCTTGGGGGCGGCGGCACGGCGGGGGCCGGCTTTGGCTAGTTGCTCGGCGCGTTCGCGGGCCTTCTGGCGGCGGGCGAGTTCTTCCTGCTGCTCCTTCGGCAGTTCCACGTTGACCGGCGCTTTGCCATAGGAACGGCGGGAGCCGAGGCCTTTGATCACCTTCACCACTCCATCGCCGGTGCCGGCGGCGAGGAGCGGGTTGGCCTTGCGGGCTTCGTCGGCAGCACCCTTGAAATGATCGATTGCCTCAGTGAGGACTTTTTCCTGGGCGAGAAGGGCGGCGGGGAGTAACAACGAGGCGATAACCAACCGTGTGGGGACCATAACTCCCCCAATTGTAGGGGTGTCCCGATTGACTAGAAGCAGTACTAAGGTAATTTCCTTTTCGGTCTTCCGGCTTTCCTGAGATGAATGGCTCATACAGGGAGTGAGTCTCGCCGATTTGGATTGCATGACGCCACCCCAAGTCGCCAAAACGCTAGCCCGAGTCCTGGGCGCCCTCCTGATTGTTCTTGCCCTGGTCGGGTTCATTCCGAACCCACTCATTGGTGCGGAAGGATACTTCCGTACGGACCTGATTCTAAACGCCGTGCTGGCCGCGATTGGCGTTCTACTGCTCACATTTACCACGAAGGGAGAAGGAACGGCGGCGACGGGTTTGTTCTTCGGCGCGATGTTGGCGTTTGGGCTGGCAGCCGTGGGCTACGTACAGATCTCCGAGTATCCGGCGGGGATGGCGGTGAAGCTGTTTGACCTTGTGGCGTGTAACATGGAGTCCATCTATCTGTTCGGCGGGATGGCGGTTGTGATGGGTATTGCCGGGATGATGAACACGTCGTCGAGCCAGGTGATTCGCGATTAACTGAGAATGGGTTTGATGAGCCGGCCGCCGAGATCGGTGAGGCGGCGATTGCGTCCGGCGAAGTAGTAAGTCAGGCGCATGTCATTCAGGCCCATGAGATGAAGGATGGTCGCGTGGACATCGTGCATGTGATAGATGTCCTCGACCGCTTTGTGGCCTATATCGTCCGTCGTGCCGATGATGGAACCGCCGCGGGCGCCGCCGCCGGCGAACCACATGGACTGGCAGCGGGTGTTGTGGTCGCGGCCGGGGGTTTCCTGGTCGGCCGGGGTGTCCGGAGTGCGGCCGAACTCGCCCATGTAGACGACTAGTGTGCGGGCGAGCATGCCGCGCTGCTTCAGGTCCTTGAGCAGGGCGGCGATGGGCTTGTCTGTTTCGCGGGCATTCTTTTCGTGGTTCTTCCTGATGTCGCCGTGGGCGTCCCAGCTTTGGGAGGGCGTGAAGATTTCGACGAAGCGGACACCGGCTTCAACGAGCTTGCGGGCCATGAGACAGCGGCGGCCGAAGGAGGCGGTGATGGGGTCGTTCAAGCCGTAGGCTTCCTTGACCGACTCGGGTTCGGCGTCGATGGAGAGGACGCGGGGGACCTCCATTTGCATGCGATAGGCGAGTTCGTAGGAGTCGATGCGGGCTTGGAGGTCGGCGTTGTCGGGGCGGGCTTCGCGGTAGGCGGCGTTCAATTGGCGCAGGGCTTCGCGTTCGGATTGGATGGTTTGGGGGTTGAGGCCCTTGGGGTTGTCGAGATCGCGAATGGGCTCGCTGGCGGCACGGAGAACGGTTCCCTGGTATTCGGCGGGGAGATATCCGCTGCCCCATTGCTGGGCGCCGGAGAACGGGATGGACCGGAAGTCCGGCATGGCGACGAAGCCGGGGAGGTTCTTGTTGGCCGTTCCGAGGCCGTAGGTGACCCAGGCGCCCATGGAGGGGTTGCCGGGGATGATGAAGCCGGTGTTCATCTGAAAAACGGCGGCGGGGTGGTTGCCGTTGTCGGACTGGACGCTGCGGACCACGGCGAGGTCGTCGACGCACTGGGCGGTATGGGGGAGGAGTTCGCTGACTTCGCGGCCACATTGGCCGTATTTGGCGAACTTAAAGGGGCTGGCGACGAACTTGCGGGGCTTGGCGAAGAGGTTGGGCTGGTCGGTCTTCTTTTCCTTGGACCAATCCATGATTTTGCCGTTGAGTTCGACTAACTTTGGTTTGGGATCGAAGGTGTCAATCTGACTTACTCCGCCGAGCATGCCAAGGAAGATACAGGCATCGGCTTTGGCGGGATGGTGCGTTCCGGCGAGTAACTGATTCAGGGCGGCGCTGCCGAGGCCGAAGGCAGATTGGGTGATCCATTGGCGGCGGTTCATGTTCGTTACTCCACGTAGAGGAATTCGTTCAGATTGAAGAGCACGGTGGCGAGGGAGGGCAGGTTGGACTTGAGGGGCTCCGCGGCGCGGCGCTCCTTATCCGTTGGCGGGCGGGAGAGGGCGAGCCAGAAGGCTTCGGTGATGGGGTCTAGCTTGGCTTCGACGCGCTTGGCGAAGTGTTCGGCTTCGGTTCTGGTGAGTGCGCCGTTGAGGAGCGTGAGGGCTTGGGGGGCGACGATGGTGGATTGGCGACGGGCGCAGGAGGTGCTGAGATTGGGCGCGTCAAAGGTTTCGGCCATGGGGAGAATGACAGAGCGGCGCTGGATCTGATAGACGCTGCGGCGGCGTTGTTCGTCCTCGGGGGAGGGGTACCACTTGAAGAATTCGAAGCCCTGGGCGACGTCGTCGGGGACGCTAAAGAGAACGGGCGGGCCGGCGGGTTGGGGGTTAAGGCGGCCGCTGGTGTAGAGGATGGAGTCGCGGAGAACTTCTGCGTCGAGCCGTTGCCAGTTCATGCGCCAGAGGAGGCGGTTGGTGGGATCGATGGCGGCGTATTTCTGTTGGTCCGGGTGGACGCTCGATTGGCGGAAGGCGGCGGAGGTGAGGATGAACTTATGGAGCGATTTGAGGCTCCACTTATTTTCGACTAAGTGGGTGGCGAGTAAGTCGAGTAACTCCGGGTGCGTGGGTTGTTCGCCGTTGCGGCCGAAGTCTGACGGCGTGCGGACGATGCCTTCGCCGAAGTGGCGCTGCCAGAGGCGGTTGGCGATGACGCGGGCGGTGAAGGGGTTGTTGTCACGGGCGATCCATTCGGCGAGGGCCAAGCGACGGCCGTTGGAGCCGCCGGCGAAGGGGATCTCGGCGGGTTTGGTTTCGAAGGGGAAACCGGGGTCGACCTTTTCGGTTTTGGCGGCGAGGTCGCCGCCGGAGAGGATGTAGGTGTCGGGGACTTCGGGCGCGGCTGGCGGGGCGACGTCCTTTACTGTGTAGGCGAGGGCCTGGTAGCGGCGGGCGAGTTCCTGTTCGCGCTGCATTTTGTCGCGCGTGTCGAAGTAGGCTTTGAGCGGCTGGCGCCATTCGGGCTCCTTGACGAGGGGGAGGTCCTGGTCGAGGAAGAAGAGGTTTTTGGTGTTGAGTTTGCCGAGGAATTGTTTGACTTTGGGGTCGTCGGCTTTGAGTTTGAAGAGGCTTAGATATTGCTGCTTGAGGGCTTCGCGTTGGGTGTCGAGTTGTTGCTGCGCGGCTTCGGCGGCGTCTTCGTGGAGGCGCTGTTGGCGCTTCATTTCCTTGGGATTTTCGACGGCGTCGAAGGGGAGGGGCGCGTCGGCAATGGCGGTGCCGGCGAAGAAGGCCTGGAGGCGGTAGTAGTCCTTGTGTTTGATGGGATCGTACTTGTGATCGTGACACTGGGCGCAGCCGGTGGTGAGGCCGAGGAAGACGCTGCCGACGGTGCCGGTGATGTCGTTGAGGAAGTCCTGGCGGAGCTGTTTTTTGCTGTTGGCGTCGGCTTCCCAGGGGGCGAAGCGGAGGAAGCCCTGGGCGATGATTTTGTCGGCTTGCGTAGTGGGCTTTTTGCCGCGGTACTCGTCGCCGGCGATCTGTTCCTGGATAAAGAGATCGTAGGGCTTGTCGGCGTTGAAGGCGCGGATGACGTAATCGCGGTAGCGCCAGGCGGTGGGGCGTTCGCCGTCGATGGCGAAGCCGTCGGATTCGGCGTAGCGGACGAGATCGAGCCAGTGGCGGCCCCAGCGCTCGCCGTAGCGAGGGTCGGCGAGGAGTTTGTCGATTTGCTTTTCGTAGGCGTCGGGGCTGGGGTCGTTTAGGAATTCGCGGGTTTGTTCGGGGGTGGGCGGGAGGCCGATGAGATCGAAGTAGAGGCGGCGGAGGAGGGTGCGTTTGGGGGCTTCGGGGGCGGGGGTGAGGTTCTGGCTTTCGAGCTTGGCGAGGATGTGATTGTCGATGGCGTTGCGGGGCCAGGATTGGTTCTTGATGGGTGGGTTGGCGGGTTTGGCGGGGGATTGGCGGAGCCAGGTCCAATGGGCGTCGGTGGGATTGGCGTTGACGGGGAGTTTGGCGATTTCGGCTTTGATTTCGGCAATGGTTTCGGCGGGGAGTTTGGCGCCGAGGGGCATTTGCGGGGTCTTTTCGCCGGTCATGTGGGGGACGATGAGGTCGCGCGCGGGGCCGTGTTTACCGCCTTTTTGGAGCGATTCGACGGAGTTGAAACTGAGTCCGCCTTGGGCTTGGGCACCGGTGTGGCAGGCGCCGCAATGCTGGGTGAGCAGGGGGAGGAGTTTGCCATCGGCGGCAGCGAGGAGGCCGGCGCTCAAGATGAGGCAGAGACGCATGGGGGGATCGTATCAAAATTTGATAGGCTGTAGACCGGTTCACGTGCGATTTATCGGGCTGTTTTTGATGATTCCGCTGGCGGCGCAGGTCCCGGATTTTGTGGGGAAGGTGTACCCGTATCTGGACCGCGCGGGGTGCAAGGGGTGTCATAACGAGAATGGGGTGGCGTCGGCGAGCCGGTTGATTTTTCCGGGGGACGGAGCGGGGTTGGACGAGATTTTGCGGGCTGGCATGGGGATGCGGAAGTTGGTGCGGCGGGAGCGGCCGGAGGAGTCGTTGTTGGTGTTGAAACCGACGAACCGGGTGGCGCATGCGGGGGGCGAGCGGTTGGCGAAGGGGAGCGAGGGCGAGGCGGCACTGCGGGGGTGGGCGGGGTATCTGGCTTCCCTGCCCGAGGGCGTTGGGGAGCGACCGGCGGCGGCGCGGGCGTTGACGGTGGTGATGCGGCGGCTGACGCACGCGCAGTACAACAACACGGTGGCCGATTTGCTGGGGGACCGGACGCGGCCGGCGAACCAGTTTCCGCCGGAGGACGTGGTTAACGGGTTTACGAATCAGGCGGCGGGGCAGAGTATTTCGCCGTTGATGGCTGAGGATTATGCGCGGGCGGCGGGGAAGTTGGCGCGGAATGCGGCGCGGTCGGGGGCGCTGGCTCGGGTGATTCCTTGTGATAAGGCGCGGCCGGGGTGTGGGGCGGAGTTTGTCCGGTCATTTGGAGAGCGGGCGTTTCGGCGGCCGTTGACGGAACGGGAAGTTACGAGTTTTGTTAAGTTACTGGGGGACGATTTTGATTCGGTGACGGTGGTGGAGGCGATGTTACAGTCGCCGGCGTTTTTGTTCCATACGGGGACGGGGCAGTGGGCGACGGCATCGCGGTTGTCTTATTTGCTGTGGGATACGGCTCCGGATGGGGCGTTGCGGGAGGCGGCGGCGCGGGGGCAGTTGGGGACGCGGGCGCAGATTGAGGCGCAGGCGCGGCGGTTGATGGCCGATGGGCGGGCGCGGCTGGCGATGAATCAGTTTCTGGCGGAGTGGTTGCGGTTTGACCGGGTGAAGGGGGCGCTGCGGGAGCGGAAGTTGTATCCGGAGTTCGGGGCGGAGTTGATTGGGGCGATGTTAGAGGAGACCAGCCGGCTGTTCGGCCACTTAGTGTGGGAAGACAAATCGTTTCTGGAGTTTTTCACGGCGGAGTATAGTTTCTTGAGTTACTCGCTGGCGAATTTGTATGAGGTGCCGGCGCCGGCGAGTGAGTTTGGGATGGTGCGGTTTCCGGCGGGCGGGAAGCGGGCGGGGGTATTGGGACACGCTTCGTTTTTGACGGTTACTTCGAAGCCGGCGGAGACAGCGCCGACGGAGCGGGGGCTGTTTGTCCGGGAACACTTTTTGTGTCAGATGGTGCCGCCACCGCCGCCGGGGGTTAGCACGACGTTGCCGGTGATTTCCGATGAGAAGCCTATCACGAACCGGGAGCGGCTGGCGGGGCATTTGTCGTCGCCGACGTGTGCGTCGTGTCACCGGTTGGTGGACCCGATTGGATTTGGATTTGAGCAGTTTGACGCGATTGGGCGCTACCGGGAGAAGCAGATTGCGCTGGTGTATCCGCCGGTGGATACGACGAAGAAAAACGTGCGGCGGGACGGGGTACCGGTGGCGATTCCGGTGGACACGCGGGCGACGATGTTGGGGTTACCGAATTCGGATTTTTCGAACCCCGCGGAGGCGGGGCGGATATTGGCGGCAACGCCGGCGTGCCAGCGTTGCGTGGTGAAACAGTTTTTCCGTTATGCTACAGGCAGAGCTGAGACCGAGGCCGACCGGCCGCATTTGGACGAGGCTTATGGCCGGTTTGTGAAATCGGGTTTCCGGTTCCGGGAACTTATGTTGGCCGTAGTTACTTCACGCCCGTTTTTGGAGGAGTCGTTGCATGGGAATTGATACTAAGTTGAACCGGCGGAGTTTCCTGCGCGGGGTGGGAGTGGCGGGATCTGTGATTCGGATTGGACTGCCGCCGTTGGAGGCGATGTTTAACACGAGCGGGACGGCGTATGCGGCGGGCGTGGCGAAGGCGGTGCCTAAACGGTTTGTATTCTGGTTTAACGGGAATGGAATTCCGGAGAAGTATTGGGTGCCGCGGGAGACGGGTGCGGATTACGCGATGCCGTCGTGTTTGCAGCCGCTGGCGGCGTATCGGGATGATATGCATGTGGTGACTGGTTTGGACAGCGCGGCCGCGCGGCTGCCGGGGCCGGGGAACAGCCATTACCCTTCGATGAGTGCGGTGGTTTCGTGCAAGACTTATACCGGGCGTGGGGCGGGCGGGCCGTCGATTGACCAGGTGATTGCGCAGAAGATTGGCGGGGAGACGCGGTTCCGGTCACTGCAGGTTGGAGTATGTCAGGAGTCATTTGGCGAGAGTATTCAGCGCAATTTGAGCTGGGCGGACCGGGACCGGCCGCTGCCTCCGGAGATGATTCCGCACCGGTTGTTTGACCGGTTGTTTGGGGTGAAGGACGCGGCGTGGGTGACGCGGCAGAAGAGTATTTTGGACGCGGTGAAGGAGCAGACGGCGGCGTTACAGGGGCGGCTGGGGGCTTCGGACAAACGCAAGATGGACGAGTATTTGCAATCGGTGCGGGAGTTGGAAACCTCGATTGCAACGCTGCCGCCGGAATATCAGAAGGCGGTGGAGCGGCCGGCGGAGGCTGTCGATTTGCGGGACTATCCGCGGATTGCGAAGTTACAGAGCGACTTACTGGTGCACGCGCTGGCGTCGCAGCAGACGCACGTGGCTTCCTATATGCTGACTAAGTGCCAGGGGTTGACGCGGTTCCCGTGGCTGGGACATACGGCGCAGCGGCATCATGAGTATACACATGGGGATGTCGAAACGCCGCGGGGGATGCGGACATTACGCGACATTTGCCGCTGGCATGTGGAGGAATTCGCGTATTTGCTGGGGAAATTGAAGGCGACGGCGGAGGGGGAGAAGACGCTGTTGGACAATACGGCGTTGGTATTTGTGCATGAGCACGCGGAGGCAAATGCGCATAAGAACAACAATTTGGCTTTGATTTTGGCGGGTCATGCGGGTGGGTGGAAGACGGGGTTGCACACGCGGACGACGGGGACGCTGGGTGATTTGTATTTGACGGTGGCGAATGAGGTGATGGGCGCGCAGGTGAAGGCGTTCCCGACGGCGGAGCGCAAGCTAAGCGAGATTGTATGATGCGGGCTTGGGCGTGGCTGGTTTTCGGATTGGCGGCGCTGGGCGGACCGGCGGACCGGGCGGTGGCGCGGTGGACGCTGCTGGAGGGCGGGCGTGTGGGGATTGGCGGGCGGGTTGTTTCCGACGTGACGGAGTTGCCGGCGGGGGATTTCGAGTTACAGATGGTGGACTGGGTGGCGGTGAACGCCGTGCCGGAGGACCTGGAGCGAATGACCGGGTTGCGCGGGTTGCGCGAATTACGACTGCCGGGTCCTTTGTGGAACCGGAATGCGGACGGGGGGAAGGATCTTAGTCAGTTACTGAAGTTTCTGGCGCCGGTTTCGGGGTTGGAGAAATTGACTTTCAGTGACCATTTTCTGGACCGGATCCGGTTTCGGGATTCGGGGTTGGAGGAGATCCGTTCGTTGACCGGATTGCGGGAGTTGGCGCTGCGGCAGGCGGAGGTGAAGGGGCCGGGGTTGCGGCATTTCGTTCATTTGGAGTCGCTGGATGTGACGCTGTGCCCGTTGGCGGATTTGCGGGGTTTGGCGGGGATGAAGGGGCTGCGGCGATTGTGGGCGGGGGATACGTTTGTTGCGGATTTGGCGCCGCTGGCTGGGTTGACGGCGCTGGAGGATCTGGATTTGCATGGGACGGCGGTGCGGGATGAGGGGATTGTTTTTCTGGCGGGGTTGAAGGGGCTGCGGCGGTTGGATTTGCAAGGGACTTCGATTACGGACGCGGCGGTGGAGACGATTGAGAAGTTAGTTGGGTTGGAGT
>JBIKOG010000240.1:0-11373 GCA_044358225.1 Bryobacteraceae bacterium
TCACCGAGCAGTAACGCTGCGCGGCGGCGGTCGGTTCGTCGATCATCAGGAGGGCTTCGCTCCAGGGGTCAGCAACCAGGCGGCTGGTCACGTTGGTGTTCAAGAAGATCTGAACGTTGGCCTGGGGGACCGGGCTGCCAGCGGCAGTCGGGGTACCACCCGTGCAGTTCAGAACGAGGTCACCAACGAGTTCCGTCAGCCCTTCCGCCCGAACGATGGGCGGGACGCCGGCGTTTCCAACACAGCTAAACGCGGCGACCTGCTGCGCATTGGCCGTGGACGCTGCGCCAAAGGCCAGCGCGACCACTGCCAAAGCAGGGAACCATTTGCGGAAATCTACCATTTCCTTCTCCTTAACAAGTTTCAAGTACTCGAACTAACGAAGAATAACCCAAGAGGTTTGCCTCGCCTCGCGGTTCCCTCACCGGCCGGTCCGGCTGTTGCCGGGTTAGTTGCGGTGGGTGCCCATCGGGCTCAGCTACAGTTGTTTTTTTTAGAATGTTTTTATTTTGCCGCGGGATTCTCGCGACGGGTTTTGCGCCTAACACCAGAAGAGCTCTAGAACCCGCTCTGCGGAGTCCAGTCAGAGACTGGGGTACCAGCGAACGGAAGACAGGCCTTCCGTTGTTAGTATATGCAAACTGCGGTCCAAATTACCAGCACAACGTGGTGGCGCTTGCCTCATCCCGCCGCCGTCCCCAGCACATTCGCCAAATCCCTAAGAAATCAACGAATTGCAATCACCACAGGGTTCGCCGTCACGCCCCCCTGCCGGATCTCCAGCGCCTGGAATAACCCCGGCGGCATGTCCGCCGGCAGCTGCACGTTCAGCTGGTAGAGTCCAATTGACCCGGGAGTGAGTCCGGCGTATACAACCGGCAGGTCCACCCCGCCCCCCCGTACCGTTACCGGAGCCACCGTCCGGCGCAACGCCCCCTGCCCAGCCTCCACCGCCCCGAACCCGGTCCCGTACAACACCACCACCTGCCCCCGCCCCGCCGGATTATTCGGCGCGTTCAAGCTCCCATCCTGATTCGTCACCGCCGCCTGGCTCCCCGACAACCGGAACACCGCCGGCGCCGTCTCCCGCACATCCACCGCCGCCTCCGAACTCCCAAACGCGCTCGTCACTCGCAACGGCCACGACCCAGCCGCTAATCCCAACGGCACCACCGCGTTCACCTGGAACGGCGTCGCGAAAATCACCGCCGCGGCCTGCCCGCCAATCTCCACCGTCGTCTCGCTATTCCCCCGCGCCAAGCCCAAGCCAAAGATCGAAATCGCCGTCCCCGGCGCAAAATCCGGCGTGAAACTCGCCGCATTCACCACTGCCCCCGCCTGGAACGATGCCTCCAACGTTGACAATTCCCAGTTCAACGCCGGCCGTGACACCCGGAACGACCCCGTCCGCAACCCCGTAATCTCAAACCGCGGCCCTCCCGTAGCCAGGTCCGTCAACGCACCCCGATACGTCCCCGACGCCCCAACCTCGGCCTGATACACCGCCTGTGTCCCGTCACAATACGTGAACAGCGTCACCGCCGCCCCGCTCGGAACCCCGAACGCCGGCCCGCACAAACCAGCCGCCGACGCCACCGTATTACTCAATCCCGTCGACGTAAACAGGAATCCGCTCGCCGCCGCCGGCCGCGCCACAAATCGCACCGCCCCGGCAATCGTCGCATTCCCACCCAAATAATCACTCAACCCCGCCCGTGGTGCCCGCGGATTCGGGTCCATAATCACAATCCCCCCATCCGCGTTCACCCCGGTCGCCACCACCCCAACCCCCGTCCCATCGGCCATCTGCAAGCTCACCAACACCGGCGAACCCCCAGCTAACGCCTCCCGAATGGCCAACTCCGTCGCCGCCACCGGAATAATCTCCAGCGCCCCGCCCGCAAAGTTCACCAGCCGCCACAAATTCACGGCCTCCGGATTCGCCAAATAGCCATCGCAAATCTGATTCGCCTGGTTATCCAGCACACAGAAATTGCGCAGATACGAATCCACCGCCGCCGCCGTCACCGGCCCCACAGCGTTCGACAACTCCCCGCGATCCTGGAAATACTTCAATATCGCCGTCGCCGCCCCCACATACGAATTCCCATCAAAGCTCAGCCGCGGGAAGTTCGACACCGCCGTCCCGCTCACCTGCGCGCTAAACGTCACCACCTGCCGCGAGGCTTCCGCTGTCGCCAACGCAATCCCCGAAACCGCCGGCACCCGCAGCGACGCTTCGGCGTCCCCATTAATATCGGTGGCAGTCACCCGCGGCAACACCTCCGCACCCGGCGAAGCCGCAAACGTCACCGACACGCCCACCAGCGGCGCCCCGCTCTCGTCCCGCAAATTTACCCGCAACGGAAGCGGCAACCGCGTCCCCGGCGCCCCGGATTGCGCGTCCCCGCGCGTCTTCGTCAACCGCGGCCGCGATTCCGCAGCCGACCGGATTGCATACGTCGTCTCCGCCGTCACCGTCCCCGATACCGCACGCACCGTCACCGTCCGCGTCGGCGAATCGGCCGGAATCCACGCGTCCCACGTATAAGACCCATTCCCCGTCCGCACCACAAAATCCGCCTGCCCCGTCGAACTCACCCGCAACGTGCTGTTATCCGGGAATCCGCCCGCCGCCAGCCGGATCCGCGACCCCGCCACCGCCGACGCCGGCAATACCGAAATCGTCGGCCGCCGCGCGCTCTCCACCGCATTCACGTCCGCGCTGCCCGGCGTGTATTCCATATACCCGCCCTCAAAATCCTGCCGCCGCCGCCCGCCCGTCGAAAACTCTTCATTCACCGGCGCGCCAAAACGCCCGCCCGCGCTGCCCAACGCCTGATACCGCGCCAGTATCGCGCCCGAAACCACCAGGCTCCGCCCCGCCAAGACTCCCGATAGCATCTGCACAATCGCGCCATCCCGGAAGTTTTGCACAAGCCCCGATGTCGCCGCGAACGTCGAAAACGCCGTCGCCCCCGCCAACGGCGGTCCCACTGGCCCCGTCTCGTAGTTCAACAGCGCCCATCGCGCCAGTATCCCGCCCGTCACCGCCTGCACCGGCGTCCCGGCCAGCGCCCCGCCCTCAAACAACTGCCGTCCCGTCGCCGTCGGGTCGCCCGCCGGATACCCCAACGGTCCCGCCGCCCCGCCCGCGCCCTCGTAGGCCGCCAGCACCGTGCCCGTCAATATCCACGCCTGCGCCGCCCGGTCCGGCAACGCCAACACCACCCGCGCCCCAGCCGCCGTCAATACTTCCTGCTGATACCCGCTCGCCACCCGCCGCACCGGGCTCGGCCCCGGCAGCTGCAGCGTCAAACGGTTCCGCAACACCACATCGGCAAACGCCTGCGCACTCGCCGGCGTCGGCGCGCCCTCCCCCACCTGGCAACACGGCGCCTGGACCGAAACCACGATCCCCGCGCTAATCTTGCCCTCGCTGACCGCCGTAATTGTCGCCACGCCCCCGCCCACTGCCTTCAACGTTGCCGATCGCCCGTTGGCCTGAATCGTCACCACACGCCCGTTCGTCGTCACCCACGATACCGCCCGGTCCAACAACGCATCCCCCGTTACCGACCGCGGAATCGCCTCCAAGCTAAAGGTCTCGTTCAACTTCAACCGCAACGTCGTCACCGACGTCGACAGGTTCACATTCGTCACCGGCAGCCGCACCACGCCGCCCTGCCCCGGTTCATACTCAATCGCACCGCCCTCAAAGCTCTGCCGCCGCTTGGTGCCCACAATCTGCTCCGGCCCCGTCGGCAATCCCAGAAATCCCGTTGGGCCCCCGCTCGATACATACACCGAATACACCGGATTCCGCACACCCACCAGCCGCCCCGTCAGCGTCCCCGACGTGATGTTCAGGATGATCCCGTTCTGATAACTCTGCACCGTCGCCGCCGAACCCGCCGGCGATGTCACCGCCGTCTCCGCCGATGTCGCCGGCCCGTACGTCACAATCCCGCCGTTATTCAACCATTCCGTGTAATACGGGTCCCGCGTCGTAAACGCCGACGCCCCATTCGCCAGCGCCGACGAATACGCAAACAGAACATATTTCTTGTTAAAGGACTGCCAGTAGCACGTCCCAATCGGCGAATTCGGACACGTCGCCGTATCAATCGTCGGAAAACCCGCCGTCCCCACACCCACCGTCGTGTAGTGCGCATACAACAGCGCCTGCACCTGGAACACGTCCGGCGTCCCCTCGACGCTCACCGTCGAAAGGCTCGGTTTCACCAGCGCCAGCCGCACCCCGGATGTCTTCGCGGCGTCGTTGAACTCCTGGATCAGCCCCGTCGTCCCAAACGTCCGCACCAGCCCCACCGGCGGCGTCGACACCAGATTCGAAAACCCGTTGCGAAAATACGCATTCACGAACTGCTGCGAAATCACCGGATCCAGAGAACTACTACCGGTTCCAACGTCGATCGTTTGCGCTGGCAGGCACAGCGCTGCCAGTAAGAATGCGAAGAGGCGGGCCTTCATGATGGAGAGGGGCGGCCGGGAATCCGGCGCAACTCGAATTCTAACCCGTCCAGCCCTCCGGAGTTTCGCCCCGCCCGGTTATTCGCGAATATACTTCCGCAATCGCCGCAGCCTGCCCTTCAGTTCCTCACTCGCCTCGCTGATCTCGTTCGTGTCGTAAATCACCCGCGGCGTCATGAAAACAATCAACTCCGTCCGCTCTTTCCCATACGAACGGCTCCCGAACGCCGCCCCAATCACCGGCAACCGGTGCAAAAACGGAATCCCCGACGACGAGTACGTATTGCTTTCATTAATGATTCCGCCCACCGCAATCGTGTCCCCGTCTTCCACCGTCACCTGCGTATTAATCGACCGCTTCGAAAACGACGGCGACTGAATCCCGCCCGAAGCCGCCCCCTGCGGCGCGCTCACTTCCTGGTTCACAATCAACGTCACAATCCCGCTCGGGTTCACCCGCGCCGTAATCGACAGCGTTACACCCGTCTGCCGGTTCTGAATCGTGTTCGCAAACAGCGAACTCCCGCTCGACTGCACACCCGTCACCGCCTGCGACGCCAACGTCGGCACTTCCGTACCTACGTTAATCGTCGCCGCGATCGAATCGGTCGCAATAATCGACGGCGCCGAAATCACCTTCGACCGCGACTCCACGTCCTGCGTCGACATGAACGCCAACAGCTCCCGGCTCTGCCCCACCAGCGCGCCCGCCGTCAGCCCCACCGTCCCGCCCGTCAAAAACCCTTGCAGCATCCGCGCCCCCAACTTCGGAGCCCCGTCAATCGGCGAATTCTTGTTCTGTATGTACGCCGCAATCCCGTTGGCGAACGCCCCGGTCAGCGAAACTTCATAAATCTTGGCATCAATCAACACCTGCCGCGGCGCAACGTCCAACTGCCGCAGAATCTTGTGAATCCCCTCATACTCCGCCGGCGTCCCCTGAATGATTAGCGAATTGTCCATCGGGTTCGGCACCACCCGCGGAATCCGCTGCCCGCCAGCCCCGCCCATCTGCGCGCCCAGGTACATCCCCGTCGCGTCCGCCCCGCCGCCTGTCGGGAAAATCCCCTGCTGCGCCGAACCCGGCGCCATCCCATACCCCGTCCCCGAACCCGTGTTGTACTGCATCGTCGCCCCCGGCGCCGGCCCGTTCAGCCCCATCGCCGTCGGGCTCTGCATTCCCGATCCCAGCATCGAACCATACCCGCCCATCCCGCCACCCATCATCCCGCCCATCCCCATCATCCCGCCCATACCCATGCCCATCCCCATCCCCCCCATCCCGCCGTATCCCCCGTACAGCATCATGATGGACCCCGCCAGCAAATCCGCTCGCCCGTACTTCACCCTGTAAACGTAGTTATCAATCGCCCCCGAAGTAATCTTCACCGGCGTGTCTAACTTCTTAATCCACTTCTCCACTTCCCCAAACGCCGACGGATTCGCCGCCACAGTAATAATCGTGTTGATCCGGTCCACCGGAATAAACTTGATCGGCGACTGCTTCTCGTTCAGCGAAATACCCTTGAAAATGGTGTCGATCTCCTTCGTCAACTCCGACGGCCGCGCATGCTGCGTCTCAAACAACTTCACCCGCCCGCCCGCAAACGCGTCGTTGTCGAACAGCCCAATCAGCTCCATCGTCCGCCGCATCGACCGCGCCGAATCCAGAATCAACAACAGATTCGCCGGCGGATACGCCCACGTCTTCGAGTTTTCGCCCATGAACGGGTCCAACAGCTTCGTCAGTTCATCGACATTCGCATACTTCAAAAAGATCAGGTTCAAAACGATCTGCTCACTATCCGGCAGGTCTTTCTGATTGATCGAAGGCTTAATCGGCAGCCGCGCCGCATCGGCCATCGGCACGATCCGATAAATGTCGCCCACCTGCACCATCGCAAAGCCATTGATCCGCAGGATCATGTCCAGCAACTCCCGGTTGCTGAGCGATTTGGTCTCCCCATACGTGTTGAGGATGATCCCGCCCTTCACCCGCGGGTCCAGAATGTAGTTGATCTTCAACTGCCGCGCCAGAATATCGATCACCGCCGTCAGCGACGCGTTCTCCAACTGCAATCCGCCCGTCCCGCCACCCGTAGGCGCAGCCGGCGGCGCCGGCGCCGCCGGCGCCCCAGGCTGAGCGGCAGCAGCCGGTGGCGGCGCGGCCGTCTCGACGCGCGGCCCGAATCCCGGAGGCGGTTTCGGCGCCGGCGGCTGGGCCATCACCAGCGTGCTGGCGGACAACAAAATAGCGAGAATGCGTTTCATCGACGTGTACATGCGAACTTAATCTTTCTTTGCGGCCGGGGACTTCGCCCGCGTGCGGTCCCAAACGATGGTCTCGTCACGGTCCAACTGGGTCTTTTTCTTCACCCACGAATACTTCCCAAACGGCCCCGGGCGGGAGAACTGAATCGAATCCCCCACTTCCTTCGCCGTGATCAGTTCCAACGTCGCGTCCGGCCGCGCATCGCCCACCTTCTGCCCCGTCGGCCCCACCTGTGCCGCCGCGCCCTTCGGCTCTTCGCTCTTCATCAGCCCCGCCGGCGTCTCCTGAAACAGCCACACTTTCTGCTGCCCGTCGATCCAACGCCACACGCCTTCGGACACCGGCATCGCCTCCGCCGGAACCCCCGCCGGACGTTTCGCCACTTCCTGCTTCGGCTCTTCGCTCCGCATCACCCCAAATGGCGTCGATCGGTACAGCCACGCCTTCCCGGCCTTGTCCACCCAACGCCATGTGTGCCCTTCAATGGCAACAGCGCCAGCCGGAACCCCCGCCGGCACTCCGGCGGTCTCCTTGGATTGCGCCAGCGTCATCGTGGCCAACCCCAAAAACAAAACCATCAAGGGAAATTTCATAAGGCTCCTTACTTCACCTTTTCCCAACGGCAAACTTTACCGAAGGGAGTTTCGCTGACAATCTTTCGATATCCGTCCGACATCGTTCCCGCCGGAGCCGTATCGCCCGGCGCGCACGCCCGAATCCCGCCGCCCGTGTCGACGCCCATTCCGCCCGCCGTGCTACCGGAATTGGAAAGCACCTGCGGCGAACTGGTCGTCGGCGGCGCCGCCGTCGGCTCCGGAATATTCTGCACATTCTGCCGGTTTAACAGCGCCGCGCTCTGCGCGTCCCGGTCCACCAGCTCCTGCACATTCTTCGTAAACTTCTGCCCGTCCCACTCAAACGTAATGGTGCGGTTATCGAAGGAAACAATCTTGTAATCGCCAATCGGGTCGCCCGCCCGGAACCCCTTCTGCGGGTCCCCCTTCTTGGCCGCCATCATGATAATCGGCGGGTCAGCCATCATCAACACGCCATAAGCCAGCGGAAAGGCGGGAACGGTTTTAACTGGCGGCGGTGCAATGATCACTGTCGGATTACGGTCCTTCGAAAAGAGAAGACGCGCCGCGATGTCCAAATAGTTTGCCGCCACCGTACGATCAGGCGGCACAACCGGCGTCGTGCCCTTGGCCTTCGGCAACGTCGGCGCGCTCGAATGGACCAGTTCTTCCCGCCGCGCCGTCTCATCGCGCAGCTCCAGCAACTTCAACGTGGCCATCGCAATCCCGGCCAGCAACAGAATATTCAGTAGAAAAAGGCGGCTCATGTTAGAACGACAGTCCCTTCTTCTCCGGAATCAGCTTCTTCGGAACAATACCCGATATCGACAACCGCACCGGAATCACCTTCTGCGTCCCGCTCGCCTGCCCAATTCGGATCTCATTGGTAGCCAGCAGTTCCGGCTGCGCCCCCAAATCGGCCAATAAATTTACCAACTGCTCAATCCCGCACTCAAACGAAACCGACACCGAAACTTCGCCATAATCATCGCCAAACGCCTTCGCCTGGCCGATCTCGTTCGCCCGGACCTCAATCGGAGGCCCCTGCGCCCGGCCCACGCGCCGCAGCACCTGGAACAGCTGTGCCTGCGCCTGCGCGGCGGTGTCCGCCACCAGCAAGCCCTTCTCCCGCACGGCCAAATCCGCCTGCGCCTGCTTCAAAATGGCCTGCTTGTCCGGCACCTGCATCAACAACGCCCGCGCCTTGGTCAGCCGCTTTTCCAAAATCTCAGTCTGGTTCCCGCCCGCCGCCACCTCGGCAGTGGAACCGTCCGGCCAGAAATACAAAACCGCCGCCACCAGCAACGCCCCGGCCAAATAAAGCAGCGCCTTCCGATCGCGATCACTCATGTTCATGCCCCCACCACCCCGGAATCAAAGGACTCCCGCCAAAATCCCACCCCCCTAAACCCCGCACTTCCCACGGGGACACCCGCGGGCCGCAGGCCGGGTGTCCCCCAGGCGCGACACCGCCCGAAAAATACAACAACCCGCACATCATGGCCGCACCACCCCAGGAATCACCACCTGCGGCGGCGGAGTCGGCGCGGCGCCAACCGCGCCCGCAGCCCCCGGAACAGCCGCACCAGGAGGCGGAGGCGGCGGAGTCTCCCGCAAACTCCGAATCCGGAAAACCTCACTCGTCTGCAACCGCCCAATCGGCGTAATAAACTCGCTCCCCGCCAACCGCGGCGACCCATCCAGCACCCGCAACAACGGCGCCGCCTGCTCGGCCTCGCCCGTAATCGTCACGTTGTCCCGCGTCATATCCAACCCACTCAAAAACGCCGGCGCCGCAAACGTACTCGTCAGCTCCAAAACCAAATCCAAATCCGCCCGCGTCCGCTTCCGGAAATCGTCCAATTGAACAACACGCTTCCGGGTCTTATCGATATTTTTATCCAGATTCCCCACTCGCGACGACAACGGCTCAGTCGCCTTCAACTCCGCCTCCAACGCCTCCCGATAGACCTTCTCGTCATAAGGCTTATGCAGCAAAATCGCCCCACAAACACCCGCCAGAATCACCGCCAAAACCCCCGTCGGCACATACCGCAGCTTCGAACTCGTCCGCCGCGCGCTCTCCGGCAACAGGTTCGCGTCCAGCGCCAACCCCGGGCACGCGCTCGCCATCGCCGCCGCCTGGCTCAACCCCATCCCCAGCTCCACCGGCTCCAAATCCGCCGGCAACCGCAACTCCGCCGCCGCAAACGCAAACGCCCGCGCCGGTTCCATATCGAAAACGGCCGAATAAACCGCCTTGGCTTCGCTCTCCCCGTAAACTTCAAACCCATCCGCCGTCGGCTGACCCGATAGCAACTGCGCCGGCGGATCGTTCACCAGCCGGATCGCCCCCCGGATCGCCGCCGCCGAAAACGTGAAGCTCGCCACCTTCACCCCGGCCTCGGCAAACAGCGCCATGTACCCATCAAACAACTGACGCCGGATCACCCCAACCAACACATTCACCGCGTCCAGCCGCGCCCACGCCAGCACCGCGTCGTCTTCATCGTACGGGTGCAACGTGTCTAACTGATAGTTCACCGCCGCGCCCAACTCGGCGTCTTTCACACCCGGAAACGCCACCGTCCGCACAATCACTTCCTGCCGAGGCACCAGCACCACCGAAGCCACATGCCCCGCCCCATGCTTCTTCACGAAGTCGGCATACTGCTTGCCCCACTCCGCCGCCGGCCGCCCCCGGAAGTTCTCAATCGTCTCCACGCCCAACACGGACGCCCCCGAAGGACGCATCCGCACCACCGAAACCGTCAGGTCCGCCGGGCCAACTTCAATACCCACCCCGCTCCCAAACGCCATCCATTTCCGTACCGAAAGCGGCAGCATGATTAATTGGTCCCCGCATTGTCGTACCAGCGCAAAATCCAGTACGGGGTCAGATCTTCCTTCAAATTGTTATTGAACTTCACCACCATCGAAGCCGACCGCCTGACATCGGAAACAAACGCCGGCGGCTGCGTCCGCAACGTCGCCGTCGCCCGCAGCGTGTACGTCGAATTCCCGCCAATCCGCAACTTCCCGCCCGCCGGCCCGGCCGCGCCAAGAATCGGTCCCAGCTCGCCCTGATTCACAAACGGCCGCATCATCCGCCGCTGCACGATCGCCGCCGTCAAATCCGGCGGCACGCCAATCGCCATCAGCACCGGGGCTGGCGTCGTATTGATGTCGTATGCGTCGTTGATTCCGTACACCGTCAGGCAATCTTTCAAACCGGGAAGCCGCTGCAGCGCCCCGTTCGGCCCCCGCGACCATGTCCCATGGAACAGGTCCGGCGTCACCCCGGGTACATACATCAACTCTTCGATCTGTTCAAAGGACGCAAACCGGGGCCGAAAAGTCGGACCCGGCGTCGGCGAAATCGACGGCAGCCCCGCATTGGACCCATTCGAGGACCGCGCCATCACAATCCCCGCCGTCACCGCCTGCGCCTGACCCGTCGGCACCCCCAGCATCAAAAGCAACTGCCCCAGCTCCTGCGGCGTCGCCCGGTTCACATTCAACCGCGCCGATTCCGGAATAATCTCCACGCTCGCCACCCCACTGGGGAACATCATGTTAAACACGGACATCCCCGGCTCATAGAACCGTGGCCGCCCATCCGGCGTCCGCGCCCCATTCCCCCAATTCATCCAAAGCAGCGCCCGATCCAGCGCCCCCGTGGCCAAATAGTAAGCCCGAACCTGCTCAATGTGCGTAGAAGTGCGCTCCGTCTCGGTCCGAACCGTAGTGGCGACCGAAAACGCAATCGCCGTCAGCGCCGCCACCAACCAAAGCACAGTCAACAACGCCCCGCCCCGCTCCCGGACCGCGCCCTTCCCACTCACCACCCCAACCCCATCACCCGCCCCCTCACCCCCACGCAGCGACAACTCCCACGGGGACACCCGCGGGCCGCAGGCCGGGTGTCCCCAGACACCGCACTCGCCCGCAAAAGGCCCCGAACAACCCACCGCCACCCCAGCAGCGTCCCCCCCCCCAGCCTCCCCCCCCCCATCCCCCCCCCGGGCCCAC
>JBIKOG010000054.1:0-37027 GCA_044358225.1 Bryobacteraceae bacterium
GACGACTTCAGACCACGAAACCGGAACACAGGTATTCAGGATCGTGCTACGAGCAGGATAAGTCGCAGGGGAAAACTGGTCCGGCTTGATAGACACAGCCTTGATGAAGGGATGCAACTGAACGTACGCTGCACCAAACGTACCAGCGTAGTATTCGAGAATCTTTTCCCCGTCCGGACAGCAAGTCGCAAAAACGTCAGGAGTGGGCAGGATGCGTTCGGCCATATTGGTTTGCGTGGATCGGTGGATGAAAGGCGCTCGAGAACTGACGTATCCCTAGTTGTGAACGATCATCGCCGCATAGGCCCGGCGCGGCCACTGAAACAACAACTGACGATGCTGGCAGCGCGAGTACTTAGCCAGAATCCCCGTCTGCGGCATGCAGGAGAGGACGGCAAGCACTACGGCTTAGGAACAGCGACAGATGCGGTTAGGCCGGTCTGCTGCCGTGAGGCAATGGTGCGGATGGGGAGACTTGAACTCCCACGCCCTTGCGGGCACTGGAACCTAAATCCAGGGCGTCTGCCAATTTCGCCACATCCGCACGAATTCTATTTTAGCTCACCGCCGCGATGGACATGGGAATGGTTGCCTGGGGACGTTTGACGGTACGGCGGCGGAGGTCGACCAGGCGCGGGGCGGGCTCGCCGCAGGGGCAGGAATCGTGGACCAGTCGGCCGGTGAGGCCGGTTTCCAGGCGCAGGACCGGGAGGCGCGGGTTGGCCAGGAAGCTGATCAGCAGGCGGTCGTCGTGGATGGTTTCGAAGTGGGCGGACTCTTCGCGGACGTGGAGGCCGTGGTGGATCTCGCACTCCCAGGCGAGGAGTTCTCCATCCATGCCGAGGAATTGTTCGAAGACCGGGACCTGGTATTGACGCCAGAGGAGGTCGGCGTCGTCCGGGGTGAGCGGACCTTCGAGGATGCCGGTGAAGGCGATGACGGCGTTGCGGAGGGGGGCGGGGTCGCCGGCGCCGGCGCGGAGGGCGTCGAGGGGCGCGGCAAGGGCCTGGGGGGCGAAGTCGTGGAGGGCCGGGTCGTGCAGCGCTTGGAAGCAACGGACGCGGCGGGACTCTTCGACCGACCTTGCGATGACGGCGGTGCGGGGGGCTGGGCCGACCGGGTAGTGGAGGCGCTCCGGGACGGGTTTCGGCTTGGCGCCGGCGTAGCGTTCGGGATGGCAGAGGAATTCGAGCAGGTCGACAGTGGGGAGGTTTTCGATGCGGTGAATGGCGGGGTCATACCCGCGGGCGTAACGCGTTTGCGAGACGGCGGATTTGAGTACGCGCAGCAGCCGGGCACGGCGCTGATCCTCCGGCGGGAGCGAGCGTCCGCCGAATAATGGCATCGGAAATCTGAGGGTCACAAAGTGGTAGTGCGCACAGGTAACCAGTTCTCTCAGTACGCGGCCACATTTTTCTCCTACACTATAGAAATGAGCGGACTTATCCGTAAGATTCTCGTCGGCTTCAGCTTTTCCCTAGCCATTGCGAGCGCCCAGAACATCGGCTACGGAGTACGAGGGGGATTGCCGCTGAGCGATTTCCTGAAGGCCGAGTCGAAGACGGGGGCGCTGACCAGTGTCGTCAAGGGCCGGGGGAACATCATCCTGGGCCCGATGTTTGAAGTCCGGCTGCCGTTCGGGCTGGGCATTGAGGCGGACGCGCTGTACCGGCGGTGGGACGCCGAGGGACCGTTGAGCAAGGGCACGGCGTCGACGTGGGAGTTTCCGGTGTATGGGAAGTTTAAGGCGCCGGGGATCCTTGTGCGGCCTTATGCGGGGGCGGGGATGAACTTTCAGCGACTGGGAGACGTGGGCAAGTTCCTGGGCGGGGCGACGGTGGACAAGAGCCGGCGTGGGTTCCTGGGGGCGGGCGGCATTGAACTGAAGGTACCGCATGTGCGGATTTCGCCGGAGATCCGGTTTACGCGGTGGAACGACGCGGGGCCGTTGCGGTCGACGAATCAGATTGACCTGCTGATTGGGCTGAGCTTCTGAGCGACGCGGTGCGGCTGGGTTTATTTGGCGGGACGTTTGATCCCATTCACGATGCCCATTTGGCGGTGGCGCGGGAGGCGGCGGAGCACTTTGGGTTGGACCAGGTGCTGCTGATTCCCAATGCCATTCCGCCGCACAAGCAGCGGCAGACGACGGCGAGTTACGCGCACCGGCTGGCGATGGTGGAACTGGCGGCGGCGGCCGATCCGCGGTTCAGCGCTTCGCGGTTGGAAGAGGGGCAGGCGAAGAGTTATTCCATCCTGACGATTGAGCGAGTGCGGCAGGAGCTGGGGCCGGGGAGCGAGTTGTATTTCCTGATCGGCGCCGATGCGTTCAGTGAAATTGAGACGTGGTTCCGGTGGCACGACGTGCTGGAGCAAGTCGAGTTCATTGTGCTGTCGCGGCCGGGGTACACCTACGACATTCCTGCGGGGGCGCGGGTGCACCGGCTGGAGACGCTGCAGTTGGACGTGTCGAGCACGACGATCCGGAAGCGGCTGGGGGCGGGCGAGGCACCGCCGGAGTTACCGCCGGCGGTGCTTGGCTACATTCGCGCGAATGGGTTATATCGTGACTAGTTAGATGTAGGCGATGACGTCGATTTCGACGAGCGAATCGCCGGGGATGCCGCCGGCGGCGGCGATGGTGGTCCGTACGGGCGGCTCCTCACCGAAGCGGCCCTTGAAGGTTTCGTTCATTTCCTTGTAGTCCTTCAGGTCGTTCAGGTAGACGTTGCACTTCAACACTTTGTTCATGGACGAACCGGCGTTGATGAGCTCCTTTTCCACTTCGTCGAGGACGTGTTTGGTATGGGCCTTGATGTCGCCGGGGAAGTGGGCGCCTTTGCCGGCGATGAAGAGGAGGTTGCCGTAGGAGACGGCGCCATTGAACAGCGGGGCCTGCTTCGGCTTGGGGCCTTTGCGGTGGACCTTCTTCTCCCCAGCGGTTTGGCCCTGGAGGCCGGCGGCGGCGGCGACGGCGGCAATGGATGTAAACAAGGTTCGGCGGTTGTTCATGAAATCCTTTCGATAGAATTAATCATATGCAACGCCGCGATTTTTTGACGCTGCCTTCGGTGGCTGGGGTGGCGCTGGCCGCGCCCAAGATGGATGGATTGCCCCAGTACCGGGTGCAATCGAGCTATAAAGCGGCGGCGATGCCTGGGATGCCGGGGCCGTTTCCGGGGCAGGTAGTGAACGTCCACGCGGCGAAATCGATCGATCCGGCGACGGACACGGTGGACCCGGTGGTGGTGGCCGAGATGATGAAGCAGGGCATGCTGGCGTTGACCGGGGAGAAAGACTACCGGGCGGCGTGGCGGCGGTTCATCGACCCGAAGGACGTGGTTGGCATCAAGCTGAATTGCAGTGGTGCGCCGAAGATTTGTTCGCATCCGGTGGTGGTGGCGGAGATTGCGAAGCAGCTGATTGCGACTGGTGTGCCGGCGAAGAATATTACTTGCTACGAGCGGTTTCAGGATCAGGTGGATTCGGCGAAGTATCCGAAGTATCTGCCGGAGGGCGTGCAAGTTTGGGCGGCGAGTTCGACGCGCGATGCCATTAACGGGTACGACCCGCGGACGTATGTGGAAGTGGACTTCTTTGGGGAAGACGACACGCGGTCCAACCTGGTGCGTCCCATTGCCGAGCGGTTCACGAAGATCATCAACGTGCCGAATATGAAAGACCACGGGGCGGCTGGCGTGACGGGTTGTTTGAAGAATATTGCTTACGGCAGCTTCCACAATGTGGCGCGGTCGCACCGGTTTGAGAAGACCAATACGTTCTCGTTCATCGGCACGCTGGCGAACGTGGAGCCTCTGCGTTCGCGCACGGTGTTGCAGATTATGGACGGGCTGAAAGCCGTTTGGCATGGCGGGCCGTTCCTGCACGCCGATAAGTTCAAGTTCTATCCGGCGCGGATGATGTTCGGCACCGACCCGGTGGCGATGGACCGGCTGTTGACCGATGTGATTGAAGACAAGCGGAAGGCCGAGGGGGCGATTAGCGTTTTCAACCGGTCGATGGACCATGTGAAGAAGGCCGATTTCCGGAAAGACCCGAACACGAATAACTTCATTCGCGAGCCGGGGCACATTGAGTTTGCCGCGGGGTTGGGGCTGGGCGTGTTCGACATCGCCAAGATCAAGTTGAAGGAGATCAGCCTGTGAGCGCGTTGCTGCTGATTGCGGCGGCGCTGCCGGGGCTGTTCGTGGACGCCGATCCGGCGCCAGGGATTCGCGAGGCCGGGTTCGATTGCGTGAGCATTCCGGCGGCGCGGGCGGAGGCGTGGAAGGGGCAGTGCGCGACGGTGGTGGATCCGGAGAAGGCCGTGAAGTTGCCGGCGCCGGGGGTTCGCTACCGGATGAACGAGGCGCGGGCATCGAGCGCACCCTGGGTGGATACGAATGGGGCGCGGTTTGCGCGGGGCTTGCAGAGCCCGGCGCTGATTGCGGCGGCGGATGGCAAGGCGGCGCTGGCAGCGGCGGAGGCGCATGCGTTTGGCGTGGACGTGCTGGTGACGGCGGGGCCGAAGGATTGGAAAGCGTTGGGGGAGATGCGGAAGTTTCTGGCTTCCCTGCCCTCGAATCCGCTGCCGGTGCTGGCGAACATTGGGTTCATCGATGACGGGACGCCGGCGGCGACCGAGGACATGAAACTGCTGCTGCGGCGGAACCTGATGTTCCGCGTGGTGGCGGCGGCGGATCCGAAGCTGGACGTGAATGTGAAGCCGAAGGGCGGGGACCCGTCGGCGTTTGCCTATGAGGTGCGGCAGAAGGTTTCCGATGGGAAACGGCTGCTGCGGCTATATGGGAGTGAGGTTGTTGTGGCGCGGCTTTCCGGTGACGGGGGGACGCGGCGGGTGGCGCTGTTGAACTACGGCAACCGCGTGGTGGAAGGGGTGCGCGTGCGCGTGCTGGGGCAGTGGCCGAAGATAACGGCGCGCGGGTTCGGCGAAGACGTGAAGGCGACCGATGTGGTGGTGGAGGCGGAGGCGACGGAGTTTTCGCTGCCGCGCGTGCCGGCGTATGTCGTGGTGGAGATGGCGCGATAACGGCAAAAACAACTTACTAACGAAATGTTTTTGACTTCGTAACGCCGCCGTCACGGCCCGCTGCTATCGGTGTAGTGGGCCTACAATGGGATATAAGCGTTCCGGCATGACGGGAAAAATATTCTTCAAACTCATCGGGGCTGTGTTGTGCCTCTTGATCGTAGCCCTGGCTGCGGTGGACTTTCTGGCGATGCGGGTGGTGGAAAACACTTACCAGGAGACGCTGGAGCGGGAGTTGATCGACAAAGGCGCGATGCTGGCGATGGGATTGGGCCAAGGGCTGCAACTGCGCGACGCGGCGACGGTGCGAGCGTTTGCCGGGAAGACGCGGGGCCGGGTGACGTTGATTGCGCGGGACGGGCAGGTGCTGTCGGATTCCGACGCCAGCACCAATCAGATGGAAAACCACCGGGGACGGCCGGAGATTGAGGCAGCGCTGGCGGGGCAGACGGGTTCGGCACGGCGGAAAAGCACGACGATGGGCGTGGATTTCCTGTACGTCGCGGTGCCGGTGAGTGAAGGCGCGCTGCGATTGGCGGTGCCGCTGGCGGAGATTCAGGGGCAGGTGGACGTGATCCGGCGGCGGATGCTGGTATCGACGGCGATTGCGTTCGTTCCGGCGATTTTGCTGGCGTTGTGGTTTGCGCGGATCATCGCGCGGCGGCTGGGGTCGATTATCGACTACGCGGCGCAGTTGGCACGCGGGAATTTCCAGGCGCGGTTGGAGCGAACGGGGACCGATGAACTGGGGTTGCTGGAACGCAAGCTGAACGAGACGGGCGAGAAGCTGGAAGGGATGTTCCAGGAGTTGGAGCGGGAGCACGCCGAATTGGAGAAGGTGGAGCGGGTCCGGAAGGACTTCGTCATCAACGTCTCCCACGAACTGCGGACGCCGCTGGCATCGATCCAGGGGTACACGGAAACGCTGCTGGACGGGGCGATGGACGACCCGAAGCACAACATGCGATTCCTGCAGATCATCCGGCAGAACGCCGAGCGGCTGGCGAATTTGACGGCCGACCTGCTGACGCTGTCGCGGGTGGAGTTGAAGCAGCAGAAGTTCTCGTTTGCGAGCTACGATGTGACGCGACTGCTGGAGAACACGGTGGATTCGATGACGCCGTTGGCGGTGAGGAAGAATATCACGCTGACGCTGTTGCGGGCGGGCGGGAATACCGAGTCCTTCTGCGATTCCGAGGCTGTGAATCAGGTGGTAACGAATCTGGTGGACAACGCGTTGAAGTATACGCCGGATGGGGGCGAGATTACGGTGGGCGCGCGGGAGTTGACAGGGTTGGGGATGATTGAAGTGTTCGTGCAGGACACGGGGATTGGGATTCCGGCGGACGAGTTGCCGCGGTTGTTTGAGCGGTTTTACCGGGTGGACAAGGCGCGTTCGCGGGAGTTGGGCGGGACGGGACTGGGATTGTCGATCGTCAAACATCTGGTGCGCGCGCAGGGCGGTGACGTGCGAGTGGAGTCGGCGCTGGGAAAAGGGTCGAAGTTCATTTTCACCCTGCCGGTGGAAGATCTGGGAATGAGCGAAGATAGCGATATTCGCACACAGTTAACTGCGCCGTAATGTATTTGTAACGGAGTCGCGGTAGCGTGAGGGTCAGGGACCTGTATGAAGAAAATATTGCTGATCGAAGACGATGCTGACCTTTTCGCGTTGTTGAAATACAACCTGGAAAAAGAGGGCTATGTGTTCGCGGGATCGCAGACGGGGAAGGGCGCGGTGGAGTTGTGCCGGCGCGAGCGTCCGGACCTGATCATCCTGGACATCATGCTGCCGGATTCCGATGGGCTGGAGATCTGCAAGTCGATCCGCAGTCATCCGGAACTGTCGGCTCTGCCGGTGATTTTTCTGACCGCGCGGGCGACGGAGACCGACCGGATTGTGGGTCTGGAATTGGGCGCGAATGACTATATCGTCAAGCCTTTCTTCGTGCGGGAGTTGATTGCGCGGATCAAGATTCAGTTCCGCGGGCAGACGTCGGCGGTGCGGACGTTGAAGGCCGGTGGGTTGGAACTGGATCGGACGGCGTGCCGGGTGTTGCTGAATGGCGCGGAGCTGACGCTGACGGCGACCGAGTTCCGTTTGTTGGAATTTCTGATGACGCGGCCGGGTGTGGTGTTCAGCCGGGAGCAACTGTTGAACGCAGTGTGGGGCCACGACCGCGCGGTGACCGACCGGACGGTGGACGTGTACATTCTGCGGCTGCGCCAGAAGGTGGAGCCGGATGCCACGAATCCAACGTACGTGCGGAGCGTGCGCGGGTTCGGCTATTCGTTCAACGAAGGCGGCGGCGCGGTTACCCCGAGCGGCGAGCAGAACGCCGCGGCGACGATGTAGGCGGGGATTGTTAAGGCCGTGTTAAACCACGGTAAAGCCAGTTAAAGGTAAAGGCCGGTGCGCAACCCGTACCGGCCTTTTCGTGTCAAAGCCTTTGTACGCAGTATTCACAAGGGGATTTCAATGCACATTCAAACTGGAAAAATGACGATGGATCGCCGGAAGTTCTTCGCGGCCGCACTGGGGGCGGGCGGGCTGTTCTTCACGGAGAAGGGGCTGTACGCGCAGACGCTGACGCTGACGCCGGGCGTGACCGAGGGGCCGTATTATCCGGACCGGCTGCCGCTGGACCGGGACAACGATTTGCTGGTGATCAACAACGGGATCACGCCGGGCGTGGGCACGCCGGCGTGGCTGACGGGACGGATTCTGGACCGTTCGGGGGCGCCGGTGCGAAACGCGGTGATGGAGATCTGGCAGGCCGACAATGTGGGCTCCTACATTCACTCCAACGGCGCGTTGAACGGGCGGCGGGACGGGAACTTCCAGGGGTATGGGACGTTTGAAACGGCGAGCGACGGGCAGTATCTGTTCCGCACCATCAAGCCGGGTTTGTACCCCGGGCGGGTGCGCCACGTGCATGCGAAGGTGACGCTGCCGGGGGGACGGTCGCTGACGACCCAGCTATTTGTGGAGGGCGAGACCGGCAACGATGGCGTATTGAACGGGGTGACGAATGCGGCGCAGCGGGCGACGCTGATCCGGCCGTGGACGGCGATCGCCGGATCGGCCGTGGGGGCGCTGGCGGTGAATTGGGATATCTACGTGGACTACACGCCGACGGACATTTCGACGGCCGCCCGGCCGACGCTGTTCGCGGTGGGCGGCGTGACCAGCGGGGCGACGTTCCGGCGGGGGGCGGCGTCGGGCTCGTGGGTGACGATTTCCGGCAGCGCGCTGGCGACGACGACGCGGACGTGGCAACCGTCGGACTTTACGACGCCGAACAAGCTGCCGGAGACCCTGGATGGCGTGAGTGTGCGCATTAACAATCAGCCGGCGTCGGTTTACTATGTCAGCCCGACGCAGATCAACGTGCTGGCGCCGGACACCACGACGGAAGGTGACGTGCAGGTGACGGTAACCAATAGCAGAGGGACGTCGGACGCGGTGACGGTGGCTTTTAACCGGCTGATGCCTGGGTTCTTTACGTTCCCCGGGGAAAACGTTGCGGCGGTGCGGGCGGACGGGGCGTTGATTGGCCCGGCACGACTGATGGACGGGGTGACCACGGTGCCGGCGAAACCGGGAGAGACAATTCAGCTGTTCGGCACGGGCTTCGGGCCGACGACGCCCGGCGTGACGGCGGGGACGGTGGTGTCGGCGCCGATGCAGACGGCGAGCGCGGTGACGGTGCAGATCGATGCGACGGCGGCCGACGTGACCTACGCCGGGATGACGTCGGCCGGGTTGTACCAGATCAATGTGATGGTGCCGGCGACACTGGCCGATGGAGAGTATCCGGTGACGGCGGAGATTGCCGGGGTGCGGACGTTGAAGATCGCCAAACTGGCGGTGGCTAAGGCGGCCAGCGCGGCGGTGACAGCGCCGGTGACGAACCGGAACCGGACAGACAAGCAGAACATGTTGGCGCTGGTGCGGCGGATTCGTAACGAGGCGTGAGACGTTCGGCGCCGCGAACGCGCATGAGTGGGTATGCACGTCGGCTACTACATTCTGTGCCTGGTTCTGATGCTGCCGTTAGTGGCGGTGACGGCGTTCGCGGCGCTGATTGAATCGATGGCGAACATCGGTTTCTGGAAGACGCTGGTGATGGGTCTGGGGATGCTGTTCGATCCGCTGGGAGATGGATTCTGGGCCGATGCGGCGCTTCTGGGCGTGCTGGTTCTGGGCTCGGCCGGGTTCTTTCCGGGTCTTCGGCCGTTCGGGTTCGCGTTCCTCGCGGTGGCCGCGGGACTGGCGGTCACGTTTGTGCTGCTGGTTTCGCCGCGCGGAGTGGAATGGGGGCTGGTGTGGCTCCTGTCACCGAGCATTGCCGGGCTCGCGCTGAGCGCCTATTGCGCGCTTCGGTCGTTCCGGGTGGTGACGGTATGAACGTCATCATCTACTTCGTCTGTTTGTTGTTGATGGTTCCGATTGCGGGATTCGCGGCGTTTGGATTTGTGATCGATACATTGGTCAAGTCCGGGCTCTGGGAGTTCATTAAGCTGATCTTCTCTCCCCTCTTTGATCCGTTCGGCCGGGGCATCTGGCTTATCCTTGGATTTTTGAGCCTCGTGGGGGTTTGTGGCGCGGGATTCTTCGCCGAGTCGCGACCGTATGGACTGGGCGCGATCGCTTGCGGCGGGTTGATCTGCACCATTTATTGCCTCCGTGTTTACCCGGATGCATGGGCGCCCGGGTCGCTATTTCTGTTCCTCCCCGGGTTGGCGGGAATCGGGCTCAGTGTTTATTCTTTGGTCCGACCAATTCGCTAAGGTAACCTCCCATGGGGGAGCGGCGTTATTTACAATTAGGAAATATGCCGATTGTGCCGCTGCGCTCCGTTGCGAAAGCTCTTTTACCCGCCTGTGCGGCGCTATTGGTTGCGCAGGGGCCGGCAAAGCCAAGTTTTGACCATTCGGTGCAGCCGCTGATCGCCAAGAACTGTCTGGCGTGCCACAACGACCGGGTGCAGTCCGGCAGCGTGAACCTGGCGCCGTTTACCAATGCGGCTACGGTGCATGCCAACCGCGAGGACTGGGAAAAAGTGGTGCAGAAAGTCCGGTCGGGCGAGATGCCGCCGAAGGGCATGCCGCGACCGTCACTGGACCAGATCAACGAGCTAACCGCGTATTTGGAGCGGGAGTGGGAGCAGGCCGACAAGAATGTGAAGCCCGATCCGGGCCGGGTGACGGCGCGCCGGTTGAACCGGATTGAATACACCAACACGATCCGGGATCTGCTGTCGGTGGACTTCCGGGCGGAGAAGGATTTCCCGACCGACGACTCCGGTTATGGGTTCGACAACATTGGGAGTGTGCTGACGATTTCGCCGGTGCTGATGCAGAAGTATCTGGAGGCGGCCGAGACGATTTCGTCGCGCGCGCTGGGCGCGGATCCGCTGCCGGCGAAACCGGTGGAGTTTGAGTATCACACCAAAACGAAAACGATCCGGCGGTTGGACCGTTCGAACGTCGAGGCGACGCATCGCGTGGATTGGGATGGCGAATACGAAGTGACCATCGGGCTGCCGGGCGAGCGCGCGAAGGATGCGCTGCCGGTGAAGATGGGTTTCTGGATGGACGGCAAATTGATCCACGAACAGATGGTGGAGACCAAGCCGAGCGGGCTGGTTTACTTCAACCCGTATTCGGAGGAGCACTTCCGCGTGTTTCTGCCCGAAGGCGATCACGTGTTCCGCGCCGGGTTTGTTGGCGATGAGTTCGTGAAGACGCTGGACGATAAAGAGGCGTACTCGGACAAGAAGAACAAATTTTTGAACATGATCAAATTCATCGGGCCGTACCCGACGAAGGTGGAGCGGGTGAGCCGGAAGCGCGTGCTGATCTGCGATCCGAACTCGGGGCCGGCTTGCGTGACGAAGATCCTGACGGAGTTGACCCGGCGGGCGTACCGGCGGCCGGTGACGCGCACCGATATCGCGCCGTTGGAAGGGTTCGTGGCGATGGCCCGCAAAGAAGGCCAGACGGTGGAGCAGGGCATACAGCTCGCCATGCAGGCCGTGCTGGTTTCGCCGCACTTCCTGTTCCGGATTGAGAAGCATCCGGCGCCGAACGATCCGGCGAGCGTGGCCAAGGTTTCCGACGTCGAACTGGCGTCGCGGTTGTCGTATTTCCTGTGGAGTTCGATGCCGGATGAGACGCTGATGACGCTGGCGCAGAGCGGCAAATTGCGCGCACCCGGTGTGTTGGAAGCGCAGGTGAAGCGGATGCTGGCCGACGGGCGCAGCGCGGCGTTGGCGGAGAATTTTGCCGGCCAGTGGCTGGAGATTCGCAACCTGGATTCGGTGAAGCCGGACCCGCAGAAGTTTCCCGAATGGGGACCGGAATTGAAGGAAGCCATGCGCGCCGAGACGCGTCTGTTCTTTGAGCATGTGTTGCGGGAGAACCGGCCGTTGAACGAGTTCCTGGATGCGCGCTACACGTTTTTGAATGGCATGTTGGCCAAGCATTATGGGATTCAAGGCGTGACCGGGCCGGACTTCCGCCGGGTGGAATTGGCCACGAATCAACGCGGCGGCATTCTGAGCCACGCCAGTGTCTTGACGGTGTCGAGCTATCCGACGCGCACGTCGCCGGTGATTCGCGGGAAGTACGTTTTGCAGAATGTTTTGGGTGCGCCGCCACCGGCGCCGCCGCCGGATGTGCCGCCGCTCGATGAGGGTTCGGTGGGCAGCGCTGGGTCGCTGCGGCAGCAGATGGAAAAGCACCGGTCGAACGCCGTTTGCGCGTCGTGCCACAACCGGATGGACACCCTTGGGTTTGGCCTGGAGAACTACGACGGCACGGGCAAGTGGCGCTCGAAGGATGGCAAGTTTGACATCGACGTTAGCGGCACGATGCCGAACGGGAAATCATTCCAAACGCCCGCGGAAATGCGGACTCTTCTTCTCGATCAGATGCCAGACTTCACACGCTGCATCACCGAGAAAATGTTGACATACTCTTTGGGACGGGGATTGGAGCGGTTCGACAAGCGAACCGTGGAATCCATCGGCAAAAAGCTGGCCGCCAACGGCTATCCTTTCCAGTTATTGATCCACGAAATCGTGCAGAGCCTGCCGTTCCAAATGCGGCGGGGGGAAGCACCCAAACAACAGGTAGCGCAACGATGATCACACGGAAAACACTCTCCCGCCGCACCATGCTGCGCGGCGCCGGCACGGCGATTGCCCTGCCCTTCTTCGATGCGATGGCGCCGGCGCTTGCCTCGTCAACCGTCCCGGGCGGCAAGCCGGTGCGCATGGCGTTCGTGTACGTGCCGAACGGCATCGACATGCGCCACTGGACGCCGAAGGAAGACGGCGCGTTTGTGGGGGATCTGCCGAAGATCCTGAAGCCGATGGAATCGATGCGGCAGGACATTACGATCCTGAGCAACCTGACGCAGAACAATGGGCGCGCACTGCTCGATGGCGCGGGCGACCACGGCCGCTGCTGCGGCGCGTATCTGACGGGCATTCAGCCGCGGAAGACGATGGTGGACATCAAGGCCGGGATTTCGTGCGACCAGATCGTGGCGAATCACGTGGGCAAGCAGACACGCTTCCCTTCTCTCGAAGTCGGGTTGGAGGACGCACGCCAGGCCGGCGATTGTGACTCCGGCTACTCCTGCGCCTACACGAACAACCTGGCGTGGCGGAGCGAGACGCAACCGCTGCCGCCGGTGCTGGATCCGCGGGCGCTGTTTGAACGGCTGTTCGGCAAGGGCGCGGCGTTGAACCCGGAAGAGCGGGCGCGGCAGACGAAGTATCGCCGCTCCATTCTGGACTACGTCACGGGGGACACGAAGAAGCTACAGGGCGACCTGGGGCCGACCGACCGGCGCAAGCTGGACGAGTATTTGTCGTCGATCCGCGAGATTGAACGCCAGTTGGAGAAGGCCGAAAAGGACAACGCCCAGGTGAACCCGGGCATGCCCAAACCCTACGGCGTGCCGGCCGATTTCAGCGAGCACTTCCGGCTGATGACGGACATGATCACGGTGGCGTTCCAGGCCGATATGAGCCGCGTTGTGACATTCCTGGTGACGCGCGAAGGCACGTCGCGGCCGTACCGCGAAATCGGCATTCCCGATGGCCACCACCCGTTGACGCACCACATGAACAAGCCGGAATTGCTGGACAAGGTGACCCGGATCAACGAGTACCACATGGTGCAGTTCGCCAAGTGGATGGAGAAGTTGAAGGGCATCAAGGAAGGCGATTCGAACATCCTGGGCAACTCGATGATCGTCTACGGCGCCGGGCTCTCCGACGGCAACCGCCACACGCATGAGAACCTGCCGGTGATGATTGTTGGCGGCGGCGGGAATACGATCAAGGGCGGCCGGCGGATCACGTACCGGAAAGAGACGCCGATCTCGAATCTGTACCTGTCGATGATGGACCGGATGAACGTCAAAATCGAGCATTTTGGCGACGCGACGGGCCGTATTGATGGCCTGAATCTGGCATAAACATGCAGTTTCGAGGGCAAGGTAAGCCTAGTTTAGGTGTCATTTTCGACTCCGATATGGGGTCGCGCGTGGAGACGGCGCTGGCGTTGGCGGTGCTGTACGGCCTGGACGGGAAGAACGAATGCCGCGTGGTTTCGATCTCGTCCACGCGTACGAGCCTGCTTTCGGCGGCGTACTGCGAAGTGGTGGGGCGGTTCTACGCTGGCGCGGTTTCGGCGGCGTTTGGCGCCTTTGCGCGGACGCTGCCGGTGGGACTGGCGGCGGACGGGAAGATCCCCGGGGACACGCCGCTGCTGACCGGTCCGTTGGGCCGGACGAACGCGGATGGTACGAAGACGTATCCGCACGGGATTGAGACGTTGATCGACACGGCGGCGGCGCATGGGCTGATTCGGAACGCGTTTACGGCGCAGCACGATCAGAATGCGACGGTGGTTTTGGCCGGGCCGCCGACGAACCTGTTGCAGGTGCTGATGCTGCCGGGTGCCAAGGAACTGATCACGGTCAAGGTGAAGGAACTGGTGTGTGCGCATCCGCAGGCGGCGAAGGAGTTGGAGGCGGCCGGGTGGCCGACGCCGATTGTTTCGGTGAGTCCATCGGTGGGTTCGTCCGTTCTGTTTCCGCTGGCGACGTTGGGCAAAGAGTTTGCGGAATTCCCGGCGCATCCGGTGGCGGACGCGTTGAAGGCGTATGGGAAGGACGCGCCGACGGGCGAATTGGCGGCGGTGCTGTACGCGGTACGGCCGGGCGATAAGGCGTTTGCGTTGTCGGAGCCGGTGGGGAAGATCCGGCAGTTGATGCTGGTTCCGGCGGAGAAGGACCGATTGCTGGCGAGCTATATCGAACTGGCGACGGCGAAGCCTGTCGTGCGGCAGCCGCGTTTCCGGCGGCCTGTCGTGGAAGAACCGAAGAAGCCCGAGACGGCGCCGGCGAAGCCTTAGTCGATATAGAGAAACTCGTTCGAGCTGAGCAGGACTTGCGCCAATGATTTGAAGGGCATCTTCTCCAGGAAGCCTTTTGCGATGTCCTGTTCGGCGGTCGTAGGTTTTCGGGAAAGAGTGAGCAGGTAGGCCGCGTCGACGTTGTTTTCGGCGCGTTGGGCGAGGGCCTCGGCGGCTTGAAAGATGAAGTCGTCGTTGAGCATCGTCAGCGATTGGAGCGGCGTGGCTGAGGGCACGCGGCGGGTGCAATTCGCGTCGATGATGGGGTAATCGAAGACGCCGAGGAAACTCATCGGATACGTGCGGCGGTGGGTGAGATAGATGCTGCGGCGCCAGTTGGCGGCTTCGGGCTCCTTGGTGGAGACGATCTGTAGACCGTCGGCGCGCATTTCGAGTTGGACGGGCGGGCCGCCTGCTTCGGGGTTGAGTTTGCCGGCGCTCGAGATGACGGAATCGCGGAGGGCTTCGGCGTCCAGTCGGCGGAGATTCATGCGCCAGAGGAGTGTGTTGTCGGGATCGATTTTGTTGGCCTCATCGCGCTGGAGGCTGGACTGGCGGTAGGCGGTCGACATCATGATCTGCTTGTGGAGGCGCTTTGCGCTCCAGCCGTTTTGCATGAAGTCGACGGCCAGATAATCGAGCAGTTCCTGGTTGGTGGGCAGGGCGCCGGTGGTGCCAAAGTTGTCGGGCGTAGCGACGATGCCGGTGCCGAAGTGGCCCTGCCAGATGCGGTTGACGATGACGCGGGCGGTGAGGGGGTGGTCGGCAGTGGTGAGCCATTCGGCGAAGGCGAGGCGGACGCCTGAGGTTTTGCCCTTTTTGTTGGGGGAACCGTCGGCGTCGGTCTGGCCGGGTTTCGAGAGGATACCTAGATAGCCAGGGGTGACAACGGGGCCGGGAGCGTCGGCGCTGCCGCGTTGGAGGAGGCGGATCTTCGGCGGCGTGCCGACATCCCAGAGGGCTTGGATCTTGCCGAGTTTGGGCCATTCCGGGTCCTTGGCGTAGGCCTGGCGGAAGGGTTCGTCGAACTTCTTGTGGAGATAGCGCTGGATCTCGTTGCGGTGGTCGGGCGGGGTCTTCAGCGCCTTCTTGACGTCGTCGCGAATGGGTTCGGGAATCCCCTTCAACTGTTCATCCAGCATGCGGGCTTCGATGGCTTCGTGCTGATCGGTGGGGAGGATGTAGAGGTGGTGGTTTTGGGGCTGGATCCAGTCCGTAGGATTGTAGGCGTTGGTGAAGCGGTAGTAGTCTTTTTGCGAAATGGGGTCGAACTTGTGAGTGTGGCAACGGGCGCAATTGACGGTAAGGCCGACGGTGCTGCTGCCTACCTTTTCCACCAGTTTGAAGAGCGCTTCGTAGCGTTCGACTGGGAGGTTGGAGATGTCCTCTTCGGTGATGTCGAGGATGGTACGGAGGTAGCCGGTGGCGGCGAGGAGTTCATTGATTTCGGGCGTGCGGGTCTTGGCCGAGCGCCAGTCGACGAGTTCGTCGCCGGCCAGTTGTTCGGTGAGGAAACGGCTCCAGGGTTTGTCTTCGTTGAAGGCCTTGATGACGTAGTCGCGGAAGCGCCACATGCCCTGGGCGTATTCGGCTTTCTTGGGGTCGAAGTCTTTGCCGGTGGTGTCGACATAGCCGGCGGCATCGAGCCATTGGCAGGCCCAGCGTTCGCCGTATTTCGGGGACGCGAGGAGTTTGTCGATCAACTTTTCGTAGTTATTGTCGCGGTGGAACTCTTCAATTTCGGCGGGGGTGGGAGGGAGGCCGGTGAGATCCAGATAGGCCCGGCGCATGAGCTTATCGTTGGGGGCGTCGGGGCTAAAGGTCAGGCCTTTGGCTTCGAGCTTGCCGAGGAGATAGGCATCGATGGGCGTGCGGACTTGCGCCTTCGCCTTAACCTTGGGTTGAGGGGCGACGACGGGTTTTTGGAAGGCCCAGAACTTGCGCTGTTCGGGCGTGATGGCGGGATCTTCGAGGGCGGTGAAGGGACGGTCGAGCGTGTTGGCGGTGACGAGTTCGTTGAAATCGCCGCGGTCGATCCACTCGCGAATGGCGCTGATTTCGGATTCGGTCAACGGGGCACCAGCGCCCTTGGGCGGCATGTTGTGACTGGTGACGCGGCGGACGAGGAGGCTGCGATCGGAGAAGCCTTCGACGATGACAGGGCCGTTGGACGAACCTTTTAAAGCTGCTGCGACGGTGTGGAGACGGAGGCCGGCGGCGGCGGATTTTTCGCCGTGGCAGTTGGTGCAGCGGGCTTGGATGACGGCGGGAATGGCGGCCGATTTCATCGGGGCGTCGTGGAGCGCGCCGCCTTCGATCCAGGCTTTGACGATGGCGATCTCGGCGTCCGGCATCTTCTGGTTGTAGACGGCCGGAGGCATCTGGCGGGACGAGACCTTTTTCCAGAGCAGGCTTTCGTCGGGTTTGCCGGGGGTGACGACGGGGCCGTTGTGACTGCCGCGGAGCGCGCTGGAGCCGCTGCGGAGATCGAGCCCGAGCTTGGGCGAGCTTTGGCCGTGGCAGGTGAAACAGTACTTGGTGAAGATGGGCAGGACGTCTTTTTCGTAGCGCGGGGCTTCGGCGGCGACTGCGGCGAGCGGGAGAAAGAGAAGGAGCCAGGGCTTCATGCGAGTAGGTCCAGAACGGGTTTGGCGCCGGTGACGGTGACGTCGGAGGGGGTTTCCAGGCGCCCACCGTTGGGGTATTGAATCTTCTGATGATCGAGGCCGAGCTGGCGGAGGACAGTGGCGATCATGTCGGGCACCGGGACACGGTTGACGACGGCTTTGTAGCCGAAGTCGTCTGTTTCCCCGTAAATCAGGCCTTTTTTGAAGCCGCCGCCGGCGAACCAGATGGTGAAGGCGTTGCGATTGTGGTCGCGGCCATCGCCGTTTTGGGTGGTGGGGAGGCGGCCGAATTCGCCGGCCCACATGACGATGGTGGAATCGAGCAGGCCACGACTTTTGAGATCCATGATGAGGGCGGCGGAGCCTTGGTCGACTTCGCCGGCGATCTTGTGCATGTCCTTGGAGATGCTGTTGTGATGGTCCCAGGGCTGGCCGGGGCTGGTGGTGACCTGGACAAAGCGAACGCCTTTCTCGACGAGGCGGCGGGCCATCAGGCAGCGGAGGCCGTAGGCGCCGGCTTTGGGATCGTCGATGCCGTAGAGCTTCTTGGTGGCGTCGGATTCCTTGGAGATGTCGAGCACTTCGCCGGCAGCCAACTGCATGCGAGCGGCGAGTTCGAAGTTGCGAATGCGGGCTTCGAGTTCCTGTTCGCCGGGGTGCTGTTTTGCGTGGGCTTCGTTGATTTTCGCGAGCAGATCGAGGGTCGCACGTTGCTGGCCGGCGGGCTGATTGGCGGGGGGATTCAGGTGATGAACGGGTGCGCCTTTCATGCTGAATTCGACGCCGGAGAACGTGGCGGGCAGGTAGCCGTTGGCCCAGAGCTGCTTGCCGCCAATGGTGTAGCCGGTGGGATCGCGGAGAACGACGTAGGCGGGGAGGCTTTGGTTTTCGGTGCCGAGGGCGTAGCTAACCCAGGCGCCCATGACGGGGCGGCCAGGAAAGATTTTGCACGTGAGCAGCATATTGAGCGCTTCGAGGTGATTGTTGTGCTCGGTGTGCATGCTGCGGATGAAGGTGAGATCATCGACAATTTTGGCGGTGTGGGGGAGCATCTCGGAGATGTCCATGCCGCACTGGCCGTATTTCTTGAAGGTGAAGGGACAGGGGAGGAGCGTGTTGACGTTGTTGGGCTGGTGGATTTCGACGCCGCCAGGGAGGGGTTTACCGGCGAGTTTATTGAGGACGGGCTTGGGGTCGAAGAGGTCCATCTGGCTGGGGCCGCCGTTCTGGACGAGTTGGATGATGGCTTTGGCCTTGGCGGGGAAATGGGTGGGGCGGGGCTTGATGTCGTTGACGGTGGCGGCTTGCAGCATGTCGGCGAGGACGATGGAGCCGAAGCCTAGGGTGGTGCGTTCGAGGAGTTGGCGGCGGGTTAAGAAATCCACAGGAATGCGGTTAGGATATCAGTTCGGGATTGGTGTGTGAGCGCAGGAATTTGGCGATGGCGGGTTGGCCGCCATGTTCGGCCCAGCCGAGCGGGGTGGCGTGGAAGAGGGTGTCTTTTATGTCGAGGCTGGCGCCGTGCTTGACGAGGAGGCGAACGACGGCGGCGTGCCCGGCGAGGGCGGCTTGATGGAGCGGGGTGGAGTGGGCGTGGGTGCCGGGCGGGTTGAAGCGATTGGGATCGACGCCGGCGCGGAGGAGGAGTTCTGTTGTTGCGGCGTGGCCGAGTTGGGCGGCGAGGGCGAGGGCAAGGTGGAGGGAGGGGGCGTCGGCGGCGGGGAGGAGTTGAGCCGTTTCATCGACGAGGCCGAGACCGGCGGCGGCGGCTACGTTTTCGACTTTGACCCCGCGGCGGACGAGGGCTTCGGCGGCTGGCTGAAAGCTGAATGAGAGGGCCGTGAGGAGGGGCTCTTCGTCGACGGTGGCACCGTGGTCGATGAGCGTATCGATGAGCCCGATCTGCGTACCCGCGTGGGCGGGCGGCGTGCTGGAGACGAGCAGGCTCATCGTCGTGCATGGCGCGCCGTAGCAGTAGGCGAGCGCGTTGGGATCGGCGCCGTTTTCGAGCAAGAGGCAGGCGACGGAGACTGCATTGGCGGGGGATTTCTGCCGATAGCCTTCGACGCCGTTGGCGGCGAGGTAGTGAAGGAGAGTGGCGCCGTGGACGGGTGGATCGAAGTGCGTGATGCGGGAAGAGCGGGCGACGGTCAGGCTGGGATGACGTTGTAGTTGACGGGCGAGAGATTCGATGTCGCCGTTGATGACAGATTCGACGGCTGCTTCAAATTGGTGAACGGGAGAGGCGGGTTCGGAGGCCTGCGCCACGTGTTGCATGAGGGCGGAGGAGTCGAGGAAGTCGTAGCGGCGCGCAACGTTGTGGAGCGGTTCGCCGAGTTGCTGGTAGGCGGAGAGCGGCGCGTCGAAGGGCAGCCACGTCAACACGGGGGGAGGCACCATTTGGTGCGCGTGTAGGCGATGCGGAAGCCCTGGCGTTCGGCGTTGCGCTGGCTGGGGCTGCCGGGGCTGGCGCACATCATGGCGAGGTCACAGCCGGCGGTTTGGGCATAGCGCATGCGGGCTTCGAGGAGGGCGCGTTGGGCTCCCTGATTGCGGGCTTCGCTGACGGTGGAGGCGCCGGCGAAGAGGGCGACGCCATCGTCGCAACGCAGCACGGCAGTGGCCACGGGACGGCCGGCGAGCTCCGCGACGAAGGCGAGCGAGCCTTCGGTGGCGGCGATGGAGACGCCGAGTTCGAGCAGAAAATCGCGGAATTCCGGAGTCTCCGCCCAGCCTTCGGCGGAGAGGCTGGACCAGAGTGACTCTTCGCCGGCGGAGATGCGGCGGGCGGTGATGGCGGCGTTGGTATTGACGGCTTCGGCAGCGACGTGGCGGTGCATGACGCTGGTGAATTCCACCGGATGGTACCCGCGGCGAACCAGCGTGGCAGCGAGTTCGACACCGGCCATGGGGCTGACTTCGTGGAACACGGAGGCGCCGCGATGGTGGAAGAAAGCTTCGATTTGTTCGAGATCCCGCGTGGACGGTTCAGCAAATAGACCGAGACCGAAGGTCTGGCTGAGCGGAGAATCCTTGCCATCGAACATGGCGTAGGCGCCGGCCACCTCCATCCACTCCGCACCGGAGTTGGGCGCAATGCGGGCGCGAGCTTCCACAAACTTCGCGGAGGCCACGGCTTCGGCGCGTTCGAGCCGGCGGGAGAGATTTAGGTCAGAGAAGGTCATGGTTTGGGAAGAGAGACGAAGCCTACAACGACGAGCCATCCCAGGCGTGGGAAGCATCCGGTACAAAGGCGACGCCGTTGCCGGCGGCAATCAGCCAGCCGCCCGGCACCTTGGCGCGCTGGGTGGCCAGGTTGGACGGAATGGACTCCCACTTGATGAACCGCGTGTCGGTGGGAACCGCCACTTTGGCGGTTGCGGTGCCGACGGCCGCGACGGGGGCCGCCGCGCTGCCTTCGATCAGCTTGTAGTAGCCCTTGATCTCGCTGAACTTCACATCCACGATCTCGCCCAGATGGCTGAACCGGAGATTGTCGCGGTCTTCGCGTGGATCCTCGATGATGGCGCCGAAGGAAACGGTCAACTTCTCATTGGTCGGAATTCCGCTTCGTTTATTGACCTTTACGCCTTCGACAGATTTAGTGAGTTCGTACTTTGCCATGGATAAAAGAGCTCGCTTAAGAATTGAGTTGCACTGGAAACTGTAGCACCATCAGTTCGCTTATAGCGTGCCGAAAACGACCTTGCCGTTGACGACGGTGGCGAGCGGCTGAATGTGGCGAATCTCATCCTCCGGGCAGGCAAGGAAATCCTTGTCGATCACCACAAGGTCGGCATACTTGCCGGTTTCGAGCGAACCCAGTGTCTTCTCGCTGAAATGCAGATACGCCGAGCCATTCGTGTACATGCGCAGGGCCTGTTCACGGGTGATCTTTTCTTCGGGATAGATCAGCTTTCCTTCGCGGGTTTTGCGGGAGATAGACATCCACATGTTGAAGAACGGATTGAAGGCGTTCACGGCGCGATTCTTGTCGTGGCCGATCATGTGGTCACTGCCGCCGGCGATGACGATTCCGGATTTCAGATACGACTGCAGCGGAAAGAAGTAGCGCATGTTTTTATAGCCGAACACCTGCTCCAGAGCGGGCACGTCGAAGTGCAGCCAACCTCCCTGCACGTCGGCGATGATCCCCATTTTCTTCATGCGGGCAACGGCCTCCGCACTCATGAAACTGCCGTGCATGACGTGGGAGCGCGTAGGGGCGATGGGGTTTTCCTTGTCGAGCGCCTCGAAGGCATCGAGCAGGATATCGATCGCCGCGCCGCCTTGAGCGTGCGAGGTGAGTTGCCAGCCCTTGTTGCGCGCGGCGCGGAAGATGCGCGTGAGTTTTTCGCGATCGACAAATAAAGTGCCGCGGGCGTCGGGATTGGTTTGGCCGTAGAGCTGGCGGCCATAGGGGCCGTAGGGCATGCGTTGATAGGCGGTGCCGACGGACTGGCCGCCGTCGAGAGTGACTTTAAAAGTTCCGAACTTGAGCCAGTCGTCGCCCTGATTGGTTTTCCAGGGTTTGGAATTGATCTCGGCTTCAAGTTTTTCGATGGGGGCGGAGGCGTCGATGCGCCAGGTGAGAACGGTACGAATGGGCAGACGGCCCTGCGCCTTCAGAGCCTCGTACGTGGCCACGTCAGGGGCGGTGACGGCGCGGTCTCCGACGGTGGTGAGCCCCGCGGCGGCATAGAGCTTCAACATCGTTTCCAAGGCCTGCTGGCGTTCCGTCTCCGTGGCGCGCGCTTCGTCGCGAATGCCTTTCAACAGCTTTGTGGCGGTGCCGCGAAGAATGCCATTGGGCTGGCCGTCGGCGCCTTTCACCACCTCGCCACCGGGGGGCGCGACGCTCGCGTTGGTGATGCCGCTGCGTTCGAGGCCGAGCGTGCTGGCCGACCAAACGTAGCTGCCATCGAAGGCGACCGGGTGCGTGGTCACCACATCGAGATCGGTTTTGGTGGGAAAGCGCTGCTCCTTCAAACGCGGGGGCAGCGTTCGGGGCACGACGATCCAATCGCCGGCGGGCGTTGTCTTCGCCTGCTGCCGGATGTAGCTCTGGATATCGGCGATAGAGTCCAAGGGCGGGAGCTTCGATTTGAACTCGCTCAAGCCGGCGCCGATGGCGTGGACGTGCGCGTCGATGAGGCCCGGTAGAACGGTCTTGCCTGCGAGGTCCACCATCTTCGTGCGCGGCCCCTTTTCGGCGCCGATGACGACGTTGCTGGTGCCCGTTCGGACGATTTTGCCATCCTTCACCGCGAGCGACTGGACAACGGTGAAACGGGCATCGGCGGTAAGGATCCGGCCGTTGTGCAGGATGAGATCGGCATCGGCGGCCAGCATCGGAATGGCGGCGAACAGAAGGCAGAAACGCATGAATTAGAGTCCTTGTCGGCTACGGGCGCAGGAGGCGCGCCAATGTATGAGTTTGGCACGAAGCGCGTTGCAGATTCGAGGTTGGCTGGCGGCGAGGTTGGCCGACTCCGCCGGATCGGCGTCCAGATCGAAGAGAAACTCTTCCGTGTCATCGAGGCTGGTGATCAGTTTCCAACGATCCTCCACCCACGCGAGCTTCGGTGAGCCCCGGGTGTCGCCGATTGTTTCGAAGGCGAGCGGCGATTGGCGGAGCTGCTTGCGGCCTTCGAGGATGGGGAGCAGGTTGATGCCGTCGAGTTCTTTGGGCAGCGGCTGGCGGAGAGCGGAGAGGATGGTGGGCAAATAGTCGCTGGTGGAGGCGGCGGCGCGGACAACGCGCGGCGAGGCGAATCGAGACGGCCACTCCAGCAAGGCGGGAACGCGAATGCCGCCCTCGAACAGGCTGCGCTTGCGGCCGCGGAAGGGGCCGGAAGTGCCGGGCGAGGCGGTCGCAAGGCGGTCGCCTTCCGGACCGTTATCACTGGCGTACCAGAGCATCGTGTTGCGTTCCACTTTGAGGAAACGCAACGTCTCGCGGAGGCGGCCCATTTGTTCGTCGAGCGACGCGATGGCGCCATAGTAGTTCTCCGGTTTCCCGGGGTATTGCGTGTACGGCGCGCGATGGCGCTGCGTGGCGACAACGGGTTCGTGCGGCGCGTGGAACCAGATGACGGCGAAGAATGGCTTACGGCGTTGGACCGACTTTTCAATGAAGGCGACGGCGGCATCCATCAGAATCCGTGAATCGTCGCCCTCCAGATCCGCGGCGGGCACAGGCCCGTTTTGCGTCCAGTAGGCCTCCGGATTCACGGTCCGGACTTTCCGTGTCGTCGAATAGAACTCGTCGAAGCCATTGTCGGTGGGGGCGGATCGCGTGGGACCGGCGAAATCGCCGAGGTGCCATTTGCCGAAGTGGGCAGTGGCGTAGCCGAGAGGTTTGAGGAATTCGGCGAGTGTGCGTTCGCGGGCCGGCAGCGGGTACTTGGACGGGGCATCGGTGCCGGTGTCGGCGTTGGCGAAGAAGATGCCGTATCGGAACGGATGGCGGCCGGTGAGAGCGCTGCCGCGGGTTGGCGAACACACGGGAGCGCCGGAATAGAAGCGGTCGAAGCGAATTCCCGCCTTCGCCATTTCGTCCAGATGCGGGGTAGAGAGGATGTGGTGGCCGTTGTAGGAGGTATCGCCCCATCCCTGATCGTCCGCCATGGCGAGAATGATGTTCGGGGGCGAATTGGTGGTGGCAAGCAGTTGTAGAAATTGCCGTCGGCGCATATGGGTTAGAATGGCCAGTTTACATGCATACGCGCAGACTTATCACTTTCCTGTTGGGCGTCTGGTTCGCGCTGGTCATTTCGGTGTCAGTCATTTCGATGGCGAGCCTGCAGGTGGCGGGCAACACGGCGAAGTCCCCGCCCGGCGAACCGGCCCGCGCATTGTTCGTGATCGGCGAACCGATGACCGAGCAGCTATTCAGATACATCGCCTCCGAGATCAACCGGACTTTGTTCGAGACCAGCGGCCTGATTGAGCTGGCTTTGGTCCTGGCGATCGGAATCATTCTCTTCCTGCAGAACTACAGCCGGCCGGCCACGATACTGGCGGGCGTGCTGCTGCTCGGCGTCTGCGCCTCCCATTTTCTGTTGACACCGCAAGTGGTTTCCATCGGCCGCATTCTGGATTTTCGGCCCGCCGAAATGATGGTGGCTGAACGGGATCGGCTGGCGCGATTGAACATCCTTTACAGTTCGCTGACCATATTCCGGTTACTGTGCGGCGGCGCGATCACCGCGATTCTACTTCACAGGAAGAGCAGGCGGCGGAGCGGGAAGATCGACAGTATCGATCACGCCGAGGACGGCCATATCGATGGGTGATTCCGGTCGATTGACGCTCGTCATGGCGCTGTAGCCCTCGGTAACGAGCAGAACCAGATCGCCGAGCCCCGCGTCCACGGCATCGACGGCGATGACGGCATCGCCGCGTGGTGTCACGCAATCCAATTCCAATGGCTGCACCAACAGCAGCTTCTGCCCCTCATGGCTGGCATGTTTGTGCGTCGCGGTGACGTCGCCAATGATGCGCGCAATGAGCATTCCTAGGCGCTCCGATCCACGTTCACGGTGTCCACAATGCCAACGACGGTCATCTCTGTCGGCACTTCAACGGGCAAAAAAGGGAAACTGGATTCCTTGCCCTTCGACCAGTAAACAAGCTCACCCGCGCCGGCACCCATGGCATCGGTCACCACCAGACGCTTCCCCGTTGGCTGGCCCTCGGGCGTGAGCGGTTGCACCAACAGCAGACGTTGCGTGGCGAGGCCCGGATCCTTCACCGTAGCCCAAACGCGACCGATAACGCGACCGAGATACATGGAACTATTTGCCCTTACTGCCTTCGTCGATCGAGACCGAATCGATGATGCCGATGATCGCCGTATCGACGGGACGGTCCTTGCAGCCGTCCGCCAGCCGGGCACTGGAGCCACTCACCAGCAGCACGGTTTCCCGGAAGCCGGCGCTGACGGTATCGATGGCGATCACATAGCCCGCCTCGTCCTTCCCTTCCGGGGAGACCGGTTTGCAGATCAGCAGTTTGCGGCCTTCCAGGCGCGGGTCCTTGCGCGTGGCGACAATGGTTCCAACAACGCGGGCGAGTGTCATTTTCCGTTGCTCTTCGTTTTGCCGATGGGCAGAACCGCTTCCAGGCTGGGATGCGGCCGGGGGATTACATGCACGCCGACCAGTTCACCTACACGGCGCGCCGCGGCGGCTCCGGCGTCGGTCGCAGCCCGCACGGCGGCCACGTCGCCGCGAACGATCGCGGTCACATACCCGGATCCGATGCGTTCCCAGCCGACGAGCGTGACTTTGGCGGCCTTCACCATCGCGTCGGAGGCTTCCACCATCGCGACGAGGCCGCGCGTCTCGACCAACCCTAATGCGTCACCCATTCGATCTCCCGTTCATAGCGTATGCCGAATCGCAATCCATTGTCACCGCCCCATGCGCGCTGAGACGGCTTCTTCGATGAGCGAAATCAACTCGTCGCGCGTCACCGATATGCGCTCGCCCCCGGTGTCGTCTGACGTGATGGGGCACCCCGGCTCCATCGTCGTGTGGGACTTGATGCCGTAGCGGCCGCGGGCCTCGAAGAGCTTGTCAACTTCGGCGCGCGGCAACAACTTCGGCCCGCCGAGCATCTCCGCCACCAGCGCGATGCGCGCCACGTGTTCCAGCGTTTCCATCCGGAAATACGCCTGCCAGATATGCTGCCCGGCACAAACGGCGCCGTGGTTGCCCAGCAGAATCGCGTCATGTTTCGGCACGAACGGCTTGATGGTTTCGCTCAACGCGGGAGTGCCGGGAAGTCCATAATCAGCCAGCGGGACGCAGCCGAGCATCACAACTACCTCGGGCAGGATCGCCTGATTCAACGCGCGCCCGGACACCGCAAAGCCGGTGGAAGTCGGCGGATGCGCGTGCACCACCGCGCCCACATCGGGCCGCATGCCGTAGATGGTGAGATGCATCATGATCTCGCTGGTGCGCTCGCGACGCCCTTCCACCTTCGTGCCTTTCGCGTCGACGATGATGAGATCGTCGGGCGTCATCATGCCCTTACTGATATTAGTCGGGGTGCAGAGGTAGCGGTCTTCGCTGAGCTTGATGCTCAGGTTGCCATCGTTGGCGGCGACCCATCCCTTCTGGTACATGAGACGGCCGATTTCGCAGATTTGTTGGCGCAGTTCGCGCTCGTTTTCGGCCATAGGACCCTTCATTTTATCAGAGGGCGGCGATGTGGCGGCTGCTAGACTTGTGAACGTGAGTGGAAGTAGACTGTGCCCCAACTGCCGGGCGTTGATTGACGCGGAGACAAACCAGTGTGTGTTCTGTGGCGCCCGTGTGGGCGCGTTCGGTTTTCAACGCGCGCCGCGAGAGGGATTCACTGATAAACTGATGCCCAACGGCAACATGGCGGTGCCTTTGCTGCTACTGGTGAACTCGGCATTTTTCGTGGGGATTCACGTCTCGGGATCGAACGCGCTGCCCACCTATGGGGCAAAGTGGCTGCCCGCCATTCTGAATGGCGATTGGTGGCGGCTGATCACCGCCGGCTACCTGCACGTGCAGTTTTTCCACATCTTCATGAACATGATGAGCCTCTACAATCTGGGCCCGATCGTGGAGGAGATTTATGGGACCAAACGCCTGTTCACGCTCTACACCGTGGCCACGTTCGCGGGCTTTTTCTTGAGCGCGCTGTGGGCGCCGGGAACCCATTCACTCGGCGCCAGCGCGGGGATCTTCGGCCTGTTGGGAGCGTTGATCGCCGTTGGCATGCATAGCAATTCGCCCATCGCCCAGCACCTCCGGAATCAGTGCCTGATGAATGCAGGCATCGGCCTGGTGATGGGGTTTGTACTGCCGATGATCGACAACGCCGCCCACCTCGGCGGCCTGGCCGGCGGCTTCGCCATCGCCTATGTCGCCGGTCTTCCGCGGGCCACCAACGACCTCCGAGAGAAGATCTGGAGCATCCTGGCCGGCGTCTCGCTGGTGCTTACGCTACTCGCCTTCTGGTCACTGGTAATGCGGGTGATGCGCTACAACGCCACCGTGTTTCCGGGCCAGTAAAGGTACAGTGGAAAGAGTGAGCACCAGCCGATTGTGCCCGAACTGCCGGGAACTGATTGATGTTCGAGCCGACCATTGCCCCCACTGTGCTATGACGGTCGGCCCCGCGGGTTTTCGCATTCCCAAGACGCATCCCATCCTTGCCTGGCTGATGCCGAACGGCAAAGTGGCCGTCGCCGCCATTCTACTCGTGAACGTTCTGGCCTTCGCCGCGAATACGATTTCCGCCAATCGCGGACTGGTCCAGTACGGCGAAAAGTGGTTGCCCGCCATACAAAACGGGGACTGGTACCGGCTCATCACCGCAGGCTATTTGCACCAGGGATTGAGCTTCGATGCGCGCACGCCAAAGTGGATGCTGCTCGTTCAGTTCCTGCACATCTTCCTGAACATGATGGGGCTCTATAACGTCGGCACCATTGTCGAGGAGATCTACGGCACCCGACGCATGTTCGCCATCTACACGGCGGCCACCGTAACCGGCTTCGCGCTCAGCGCCATGTGGGCGCCGCGCGTGCCGTCCCTGGGCGCCAGCGCCGGCATCTTCGGACTTTTAGGGGCATTGATCGCTTACGGAGTATTGAGCAAGTCGCTCGTCGCGCGCCGCCTGCAGACCGTCTGCATGATGAACGCCGGAATCGGGTTCATCATGGGTGGGTACATGCAGATGATCGACAACGCCGCCCACTTGGGCGGGCTCGTCGGCGGCTTCGCCATCGCGTGGCTGGCCGGTTTGCCGCACTGGGTGGACGACGAAACGGAGAAGACCTGGGGGCTTGTTTCCCTGGTCTCCGTCCTCATCACGCTCTACGCCTTCTGGGAAGTCCTCTACCGCGTGCTCTTCCGTAAGGTCGGATAAGGAACATCCGGGCCCTTCACGGAGTGCCAGATAGCCTGGTTCAACAGTCCCTCCGGCGCCACGTCCGGCTCATCGAGGTCCATTGCCTGCGAGGCCTTCGCCAACTCCAACATCCGGCCGCGCAACGCCTTCAGCGGCGGGTTCATTTCATCGAGCGGAATGTTGTTTCGCAGCGCCTTGTATGGCTCCGCATTGGGCGTCTTCACGAATACCGGGAACATCGGATCCGCAGCCAAGTCGAACTGATTGGTCGGCGGCAAGCCAAGCAGAACCTCAATCGTTTTGTACATGTTGATCGTGGTGTAGAAGGTGCTGTCCGTCTTCCGGCCCCGCGTGTACGGGCTGATCACCATCGCCACCGTGCGGTGCCCATCGACGTGATCCACACCCGACTGCGCGTCGTCCTCTACGACGAAGATCGCCGTCTTCGCCCACAACTTAGATTGCGACACGGCCTCTACCAAACGCCCTAGTGCCAAATCGTTATCCGCCACCATCGCCCGCGGCGTCGGGAACCCGGGCGTGGTGCCGGAGGTATGGTCCTGCGATAACAACAACACGTTTAACCGCGGCACGGAGTTCGTCGTTTCCGCCGCGCGAAACTCTTCCAGAAACCGGTCCACACGAAGTTGATCGGGGATACGCAGATCATATGCCGGAACGTTCTTCGAATAGACATCACGCAGCCCCACAATTACAGCCCGCGGCTGAATGCTCACCTTCCTCGTCCCCTGCTTCCAATCGCTGTAGATGTCGCTCCACGTGGCGCCATTTGGCTCCACGGTATTCAAACCGCGTTCACCGAACGCACGCACGCTCACACCGTGGCGGCGCGCGTTATCCCAAAGAAACTCGGTGGGAGCGAACAGCATCGGGTTCTGGTCGTTGCGCCCATTGCTGTACTTGAAAACCCAGTCGCTGGCGTAGCCCTGGGTGCACCAGCGGTGCCCCAGCGCGGACTGGTCAGCGGGTTGGTAGAAGTTATCCAGCAGCGCGTACTGCTCGGCCAGCGCGTGATGATTGGGCGTCACGTCGCGGCCGAAAATCGCCAGCGACGCGTCGCCATTGCCCTCCGGCATATCGCCAAAAACTTGATCGTACGTCCGGTTTTCCTTGATGACGTAGATGATGTGTTCAATCGGCTGCGGCGTGGCGACCTTGGCCGCGGGCGCACTGCCCGGCGCGTGATTATCCGCCAGAACCTGCGTCGTATGCGCTGCCAGATTGGCCAACTCCGTGAGCGGCACCAAAGCCAGCACGCCGGCACGATCCTTGTAACTGCGGCCGCTCGTTTTCGCCGGCGCCACCGAACCGAAGCCGTAGCCATTGGCGATGAGCAACTGCTGGTTGTCTTTGGTCAGCGCCACAGCCGTCGGATACCAACCGGCGGGCAGAAAGCCCTTCACTTTGGCGCTGGCCAGGTCCACCACGGCCACGGCATTGTTGGCCGCATTGGCGACAAAGAGTGTCTTGCCATCCGGGTGCACGGCCAGCGCGTCCGGCGAACTGCCGAGCGGCGCCTTCGCGTACAACGGCACTGCGATAGAGCGCTCCACTTTCAACGTCCCGGTGTGCAACTGCGCCACCGTGTCGGAATTCGCATTCGCGACATAGAGCCGCTTCTGGTCCGGCGAAAGGGCGAGCGCGCTGGGATGCAGCCCGACCTCCACCTCGGCAATCAATTTGCCCGCCGCTATATCGAAGACCGATACAGTTCCAGATGACGGTATGCCCGTGCGCTTGTCGACCACTACAGGGTGGATCCCGTCCGTCGTATCCGCGGCCAGCGGCTTCCGCCCACCCCAGTTGGACACAAACAGTTTTCCGCTCGCGATGGCCACCGTGTAGGGATAGCTCCCAGTGGTCCAGAAATCGATCTTCTTCGTCGCCAGCGCAACGCGCGCCACGGCGTGTTTCAGGTTGCACGCCACGAGCAAAAACTGCCCATCCGGGCTCAGCGCCAGGCCGCTCGGCGCGCTGCCCGGTAACAGAATCGATTCAGCCGCGGCGAACGGTTGGCCCGCCGAACGAGTGAACACATGCACCGCGTTCGAAGAACCCCCGCCCACATACAACGTGTTGCCATCGGCGGCAAATGTGACGCCGGTGAAGCTATCGGCGATCGGCAGAGTCTGCGCCACCTGGGCTGTTTGCACGTCGACCAGATGCAGTGCGCGCGATGAGAAATTGGACCCCGTCACAACGGCAGCCATCCGCCCGTCGGGCGACATGGCGATGCCCAGTGGACGATCGTTCACTTCGATGATCCGGCCAAACGGCCGCACCGTCTGCCCGGTCGGCAGAAGGTACGTTCCGTCCGGCTGACGGCCCACCACCCGCTTCCACACTGGCTGCGAAACAACAGCCACCGCGGCAACCGCAGCCAACGCCAATAGCACCCGGCGATTCACCATAACGGACTACTCCTCTTGTTCAAACAATTCGCTACGAGCGACGCGCTCACCCCGAAAGATGACGGCGGAAATTCGCTCCGTCACAGTAATATCCCGCAACGGATTCCCATCCAACAGCAGCAGGTCCGCCTCCATACCCGGCTTCAGCATTCCGATCCGTCCGGCCACGCCCAGCGCCTCCGCCGCGCGTCCCGTCGCCGCGCGCAATGCCTCCGTCGGCGATAGTCCCGCCTGCACCAGGAGCGCCAACTCCCGATGAATGCCAGGGCCGTGAATCACAAACATCTGGCCGGAGCCCGATCCGGCGACCACCCGATCGGCGGCCGAGATCGTCACGCGCGCACCCGGGCCCGATGGCGTCTTCGCCAACAACGGGCGCGTTCGCTCCAACAGCCCTTTGATCGCCACCTGCTGCACCAGGCTGCGCTCCAGCAACTCGGGCTTGGGCTCGGTCCTGGCCTCCGCGGCCGTAAGCGCCGGAATCCAGTAACCCGCCGCGGGCGGGACCACGCCGCCGATCAACGTATCGGCGCCCTTCTCGCTCCGCGAAAGTATCGGCAGTCCCGCTGCCTTCAGTGCCGCCACAGGCACTCGCGCCGTGTCCACAAAAAGCCCACTCGCGCCTTGCCGTTGTAGCCCCATGGCGATCGCCGCGCCCTGCTCCGGCGAATCCGTCTGGATCAGCGGCCCAGTGAAAAACACCTCGCTCGCCAGCCGTTCCCCGCGCGCCACCATGTCCCGCAGATGCAGCACCGGCGCCACCTCATCGCCAACGGAGCGGATCGCCGTCACCCCGCTGAACAGGTACGCAACATGCCGCCAATCGATCTCCTTCGCCGATGGCGTCCCGGCCACCCCTCCTGGCGCGGAAAGCTGCACGTTCGTATCAATCAGTCCCGGCAACAACGTCTTCCCGCTGCCCTCAATCGGCTCAGCATTCAGCTTCTTCGGGTCCGGCGCATCGCCTTCGAAAATCTGCGCAATCTTCCCGTCGCGGATCAACAGCGCCCCGCGCTCAATCACCCGCCCATCGCCAATGAACAAGCGCACATCGCGAATCAGCAGCGTCCGGCTGCGCCGCAACTCCCGCTGCAGCACCTTGGCCTGTTGCAGACTTTCCTTGCTGTAGGCCTGATACGTCCCCAAAATCAGGAACGGCGCCAACGCCGCCAGCACCCACAGCTTCGCCGACGATTTCACTTTTTCTTCCTTCTCCCACCGGAAGAGTTTCACCGCCAGGAACATGCCCACAAGCAGCGTCAGCCCCAACGCCGCCAGGCTCTTCCACTGCGCGTCCAGTCCTTCTTTCCGCAGCAGTATCCCCTGCAACCCGGCAAATAAATGCGACGACGGAATGAACTGCGCCACAATCTGCAACCACTGCGGCATGGCGCTGATCGGGAACGTCGCGCCGCTCAGGAACAGCATCGGCAGGTAGCAAAGTTGAATCAGAATCTGGCTTTCCTGCATGGAGTTCACCACGGAGGCGATAATCAGCCCCAACGCGCGGAACGCCAGCACCGCCACACTCAGAAACAGAAACAGCGTAAAAGGCCGCTCCGGCCACGGCATCTGATAACCAAAGTGGCCGATGCAAATCAGAAAGAGCGCGGAAGGAATGTAGTTGATCCATCCCGTCACCAGCCAACTGACCAGCAGCGGCGCGGCCGTCGTCGGCGCCACCTTGAAGCGGCGCAGAATGTTCTGCTCGCGATCGGAAACCGCCCGCATCCCGGCGCCGAAGAAGCCGTTCCCCAGCACGCCGAAAATCAGCACGCTGGTCACCACCTGCTTCGCCACTCCCCCGCCCTGCCCGGCAGACATCATCTGCGCGAACAGGAAAAAGAAGATCAGCGGAAACACATAGCCGAAGAAAAGAGCCATCCGGTCCCGCGCCATCAGGCGCAACGTAATCGCAATATTCGTCAGGTAGGCCGTCATATCAATCCCGCAGGCTCCGGCCCGTCAGCTCCAAAAACACATCCTCCAGCGTCGGCCGTTTCAGCTGAATGTCCGCCAACTCCAACCCGCGCTGGTCCACCCACTTCACGATGTCCACAATCGCCCGGGCGGGCTTTTCCGCAGTCACCGTGAGCAACGTTCGGTCCCCGCTCAAATGCGTCTTCGCGCCTTCGGAGGCGGGCGCCGCTTCCCCTTCGCCCAACGGCTCACTCAAACGAATCTCAATCCGCGACGACCCGAACGTACTCGCCACCAGATCGCGCGGCGCGCCGATGGCGATAATCCGCCCTTGGTCGATAATCGCCACGCGGTCGCAAAGCCGCTCGGCTTCTTCAATGTAGTGCGTCGTCAGAACAATGCTCCGCTGCTTGTCGCGCAACTCCAAAATCAGCTTGTGAATCTCCAGCCGGACCTGCGGATCCAGCCCCGTCGTCGGCTCGTCCAGGAAGATCAACTGCGGATCGTTGATCATCGCCATCGCCAACGCCAGGCGCTGTTTCTGCCCGCCGGAGAGCGTGTTGTACATCGCGTCGCGCTTTTCCCACAGCTGCAGACGCTTCAACAGATCATCGGCATTCACTGTGCGCTGGTAGAACGAACCGAACAGCCGCATCGCCTCGTGCAGCCGGATCTTGTCCGGCAGATTGGTCGCCTGCAGGCAGACGCCAATCCGCTCTTTCAGCGCCTTCGTATCCGCCGCCGGATCGAAACCCAACACCCGTACGTCCCCGGCGCTGCGCGGCCGGAGCCCTTCCAGGATCTCCACCGTCGTCGTCTTGCCCGCGCCGTTCGGACCCAGCAGGCCGAACACTTCCCCCTGCTGCACGGTGAAATCAAGTCCCCGTACGGCCTCCACATCGCCGTAGTTCTTTCGCAGGCCGGCAACCTGAATACAAGGCTCACTCATGCGCCGCTACTTCTTCGCCGCGACAAATCGAACATAATTCCAAATGGTCTGCATATCTTCCAGTGAATAACCGCGAACAACGCTCCCATGCCGCCAGTTTGCCTGCCGCTGAATGGACTGCACATCCCGATTCAGCAGGTTTCGCAGCACCGGCGGAGTGGCCGACAAATCGAACACCCGTGTTTCTGATGCCGTCCGCTCGGCCGTAACGCCAGCAAATCTCTCCCCATCTTTCAGCACAAACGTCCGCACCGTCCGCGGCCGCCCATAACGCAGCACCTGCGGCCCATCGGTTACCTTGATCGCGGCCACCTTGGTAATGTCCGGTCCCACCGCCGTGCCGTTCCCGTTCAACCGGTGGCACACGGAACAGCGCCCCTCACGCGTCAGGTCGAAAAACAGGTCACGCCCGCGCTGGTGTTCCTCCGGCGTGTCCACAGCCTTCTCCGCCGGCAACGCTACTGGAGCCTCCGTCGAAGGCCCGCCTGCCACGCTGACCGGCGCCGTCGCCAGGCTCTGAATGTAGTCGGTCAGATCGTTGATATCCGCATCGGTCAACCTGTCCCCCCACGCCGGCATCGCCGTCGCCGGAATCCCGTTGCGAATCACCTTGACCAAATACTCGCGGTCAAACGTGCGTCCGCGCAATCGCTGGCTCCGCGCCGCCGATCCACCCGCGCCATGACAGTAGCCCACCGAACATCCCTGCGCAAACAACTTGTCGCCACGGGCCACCGACGCCGGCGTCCCGATCGACTGGCCATACGCAACCGGCAACAACAGCAACACCGCCCAGAGTCTCATTTGCCGTTCTCCGGAAGCGCAAACACAAACACCGCCGAACCACTCCGAAACCGTTCCGTCTCCGGCCAGATCTGCGGCAACAACCCGGCCACCGCCGAACCCCAACCGCTGGGCGTCGCCACATACTGCCGCCCGTTCACCGAATACGTCACCGCACTCCCGCGATGCCCAGACCCGGTCTGATAACTCCACAATTTCTTCCCCGTCTTCGCATCCAGCGCAAAGAAGAAACCCTCCGCGTCGCCCGTAAAAACAACATCCCCCGCCGTCGCCAGCACCGACGCCAGCAGTGGATACTTATACTCGTACAGCCACGCCCGCTTCCCCGTCACCGGATCATACGCGCCCAGGTGCCCGCCCGCTTCGCCCTTCAATGGTTTGTGCGTCAGCTTGAACGTTCCGCCGAAATACACCTGCCCTTCCTTCGGCGTCTCCGGCACGGCCACGACGTCCTCACACCACTCAATCCCCGTCGTGAAGAACATCCCCGCCTTCGGCGACCACGCCCCCTGGTTCCAACTCCGCCCCCCGCCAATCGAGGGACAAATGATCTTCGACTTCCCCACCACCGGCTCATTCCGCCCCAGCAACTCGCCCTTCGGCCCCACGCCCTTAATCCAGTTCAGGTTATTCACCAGCGGCCACGCCGCCACGAACTCACCATTCGTCCGGTCCACCACGAACGTGTAGCCACCCTTATTCACATTCAGCAACAACTTCCGGGGGCGGCCATTCACAGGCAGATCCAGCAACACATTCTCATACGCCGTATCCCAGTCCCATACGTCGTGCGGCACCTGCTGGTAGTGCCACTTCAGCTTGCCCGTATCCAAGTCCAACGCCACCACGGAATCGGTATAGAGGTTATCCCCCTTCCGATTCCCGCCCCAGAAATCGGCCGCCGGATTGCCGACGCTCCAATACGTCAGGTTCAACTCGGCATCGTACGACCCGGTCATCCACGTTGCCCCGCCGCCGCTTTTCCAACTATCGCCGGTCCACGTTTCGTGCCCTTTTTCGCCGGGCCCAGGGATGGTCCAGAAACGCCACAACTGCCGGCCGGTCTTCGCGTCAAACGCGTTCACGTACCCGCGATGCGCCGAATCCCCGCCAGTAACGCCGACGATCACCTTTCCCTTCACCACCAGCGGCGCCGCTGTAATATTACAACCGCACTGGTTGGCGTCTTCGACATTCACCTTCCACAACTCACGCCCATTCTTTGCGTCCAGCGCCACCACATGATTGTCCAGCGTGCCCAGGAACACGCGCCCATCGGCCACCGCCACACCGCGGTTCCACGGCCCGTAGAAAATCGTGAAGCCCTTCGGCAGTTGGAAGTAGTAACTCCACAACTCCCGCCCCGTAGCCGCGTCGATCGCGAACACCCGGTTGTGCGACGTGGAGACATACATTACCCCGTCCACAACAATCGGCGTCGCCTGCAATCCGCCCTCGTTATCGCCCGTCTGGAACGTCCAAACCGGCGTCAACCGCGACACGTTCGACGCATTCACCTGCTCCAACGCACTGTACCGCCACGCGCTCGTCTGGCCCCCGTAGTGAGGCCAGTTTTCACGTGTGGCGCCATCCTGCGCAAAGAGAGCGGTGGCAGCAGCAAACAGAGCTACGAAGCGAGGCATAGAGTCCTTCAATTTTACTTCTTCAGCACGTTCACACAGGCCAGGCAAAAGGCCGGCAGATCCTCAGGCTTCCGCGACGTCACCAGATTGCCGTCCACCACGACTTCTTCGTCCGACCACTCGGCCCCGGCGTTCACCACGTCGTCCTTAATGGCAAAGAAACTCGTCACCTTCCGGCCCTTCAACATTCCGTGCGCCGAACACAGCACCCACGGGCCGTGACAGATCGCCGCCACCAGCTTGCCTTGCGCGTTGATATCGGCAACCAGCTTGTTCGCCTTCGGGTGCCGCCGGATATGGTCGGGCGCGAACCCGCCAGGAACCACGATGCCGTCAAAATCGTCGGCGGAAACTTCGTTGTAGGATTTCTGCGCCGTGCAGGGATAGCCCAGTTTGCTCGGATACGTCTTGCCCGCTTCGGCGCCCACGGTGATCGTCTCCACGCCCGCTTCCTGTAGCCGGTAAAGCGGCACCCACACTTCCATCTCCTGATACATCTGGTCGACGAGAATCGCGACCTTTTTACCTTTTAGTTCCATACTCGCGATTGTAGACTAGAGCCTATGCAGGATTTTGAAAAGCTCGGCGTATTCTATCTCGGCAAAAAGGACGATGGCCTCCTTCTCCTCGATTCCAAGGACCTGGTCACCCACGCCGTCTGCGTCGGCATGACCGGCAGCGGCAAGACCGGCCTCTGCGTCGGCCTGCTTGAAGAAGCCGCCATCGATGGCATCCCCGCCATCATCATCGATCCCAAAGGCGATCTTTCCAATCTCCTGCTCAACTTCCCCGCCCTCGCCCCAACGGATTTTGCCCCCTGGGTCAACGAAGAGGAAGCCCGCAAAAAGGGCCTCACCAAGGACCAGTTCGCCACCGAAACCGCCGAGCGCTGGAAGAAGGGCCTCGCCGATTGGGGACAGGACGGTGCCCGTGTCCAACGCCTGCGCGACGCGGCTGACTACACCATCTACACCCCCGGTTCCTCCGCCGGCTACCCCGTCAGCGTTCTCCGCTCCTTCGGCGCGCCTCCGGAGGAAATGCGCGAAGACCGCGAGGCCATGCGCGAACGGATTCAGTCCACCGCCACCGCCCTGCTCGCGCTCATGAACATCAACGCGGACCCCATCCAGTCCCGCGAGCACATCCTCATCAGCAAGCTCATCGAAAGCGCCTGGATGCAGGGCAACGACCTCGACCTGGCCACCCTCATCCAACAGATCCAGAAGCCGCCCGTCACACGCATCGGCGTCCTCGAAATCGAAGCC
>JBIKOG010000263.1:0-9769 GCA_044358225.1 Bryobacteraceae bacterium
GCGCGTTTGAGGAGGAGCTGTTTGAGGGTTTGGGGACCGTCGGTGTCGAGTTTGGCGCCGTTATCTTCTGTTCGCCAGCGGCCGATGACGTCGTAGTTTTCGAGGGCATTGCCGAGGGGGTCGATGCGGTCGTGACAGGAGGCGCAGGTGGGGTCGGCACGGTGGCGGGCCATCTGCTCGCGGACGGAGAGTTTGGCGGCGGCGCCTTTGGCTTCATCGAGCGGGGGGACGTTGGCGGGCGGGGCGGGGGGCGGGGAAGTGAGGAGATTATCGAGGATCCACTTGCCGCGGAGGACGGGGGAGGTGCGGGTGGAGTGGGAGGTGAGGAGGAGGACGCTGCCGTGGGAGAGGAGGCCGCCGCGGGTGGCGTTATTGGCGAGGGGGACGCGGCGGAAGCCGGGGCCGGTGACGCCGGGGATGTTGTAGTGCTGGGCGAGGCGTTCGTCGAGGTAGGTGTAGTTGGCGCGGAGGAGGTCGAGGGCGGGGCGGTTTTCGCGGATGAGGCTGTTGACGAAGAGGCGGGTTTCGGATTGGAAGGCGGCGGAGAGGGCGGCGTCGAATTCGGGGAAGAGTTGTTTATCCGGTTCGACGGCAGCGAGAGCTCTGAGGTCGAGCCACTGGGAGGCGAAGTTGTCCATGAGGGCGGTGGCGTGCGGGTCGGCGAGCATGCGGCGGACTTCGCGTTCGAGGGTTTTGGGGTCTTTGAGTGCTGGGGCTGCGTTGAGGAGGGCTTCGTCGGGGATGGTGCTCCAGAGGAAGAACGAGAGGCGGGTGGCTAGTTCGAAGCCCGTGAGGGATTGGGAGGGGCTATCGAATTCGAGGCGGAAGAGGAAGTCCGGAGTGAGGAGGACGTCGCGGAGGGCGGCGGCGATGGACTGGGCGAAGGGTTGTTTTTGGCGGGTTGCGTGGAAGGTCTTGAGGAACGGGGCGAGGTCCGTTGCGGTGATGTCGCGGCGGAAGGCGCGGCGGACTATTGGGGAGAGAATTTGTTGGGCGCAGGTGGGTTCGCTCGTGGGGGCGGCGCAGGTGTAGCGGGGGGTGGGTTTGGGGTTGTGGGGGCCGGCGATTTCGATGCGGCCGAGAGTGGGCGGGCCGGGTTGGCCGTCGAAGGCGGCTTCACCGGAGGTCATGCCGCCGATTTCGAAGAGCTTTACGCGGCGGCCGTCGAGCCGGAATTCGATGGTCGGGCGGACGGCGGTGCCGAGGACATCGAGCGGGCCACCAAGGGCTTCGCCGCCGGGGCCGCCGACGTTGAGGACGGGGCCTTCGTGTTCGGCGAATTCGTTGGGGAATGTGACGATGACGGTGTGGTTGCCGGCCTTGACGTTTGCGAGGCGGGTGCGGAAGAAGCGGACGCCTTCGGTGGGGGTGAGACTTTCTTTGGCGAGGAAGGCGCGGAGGTCGTAATCGCCATCGTGGGGGAAGTAGTGGGTGACGCGGATGCCGCCGCGGGTGCCGAAGGGCATGCCTTCGCCTTGCCAGACGGCTTGGGATTTGGTGACGGGGAAGATTTCGACGACGGGGGAGGGGTCGGCTGTGCCGGCGGCGTATTCACTGACGCGGCGGGCGACTTTGAGGTAGCGCTCCAGGAGGAGCGGGGACATGGAGAGGGCGTCGGCGATGTTGTCGAAGCCGGCGGCGAGTTGATCGGGCGGGAGTTCGGCGGCGAGGGGGAGGTCGAGTTGGAAGAGGTCGCGAATGGCGTTGGTGTATTCAGTTCGGTTGAGGCGGCGGATGACGGGGCGGCCGGGGAAGGGCGCGGCTTTGTCGAGTTCGGTGGTGATTTGGTGGAGGAACGTTGCTGTGGCCGCTTCGGCGGGGCGGGGCATTTTTGGCGGTGGCATTTCGCCGGCACGGACGCGTTTGATGGCTTTTTCCCAGACGTCGGGGCGGGATTGCGGAGTGCCTTCGAGGACGAATCCGCCGACCTTGGCGGTGGGGTTGTGGCAGGCGGCGCAGTGCTGCTTGGTGAACTGCTCCGGCTGGGCGGCGAGGGTGAGGCAGAAGAGAACGGAGAGGCGCATTCGACGTGGTCCGACAGACCCTACTATATACTTGTCGCGTGGTGCGTTTGTTGGTTTTGGCCGCTTTTTCGCTGTCGGCGAGAGGGGCGGTGGATTCGGTGCTGGCGCCGTTGGCATACGGGCCGCAGTGCTGGTCGACGGTGGAGTTGCGGAATTTGGGGGCGGGACCGGCGCGGCTATTGGTTGAAGGGCATAAGGGGAGCGGGGCGTTGGTGGGTTTGGTGGGGGCGTCGTCGACTACGGTGCGACTGGGGCCGGGTGCGGGTTTAAAGCTACGGTTGGAGGTGGCGGGGGAGGAGTCGGCGGAGGGGTGGGTGATGGTGCGGGGGGATGGGGTGGCGGTGGAGGGGAAGACAGAGTGCGTTGTGGGTGAGCGGCTGACGGTGGCGCCGCAGGTGGTGGCGTTTCCGGTGGCGGATCCGTGGTTGGAGACCGAGGTGGGTGAGGCGCGGGGGCGGATGGCGATGGTGTTGAATGTGTCCGGGGAGGCGGCGACGGCGCGGGTTTGTTATTCGCGGGGAACGGTGGTGGGGCGGCCGGAGAAGGGCGGGGAGCCGGAGCGGGTTTGCACGGAGACGGAGCGGGTGCAGATCCCGCCGTTCGGGACGCGGATGGTGCCGTTGGAACGGGAGGGGAACACGAGGTTCTTCGTGCAGGCGAAGGGGCGGGCGGTGGTGTTGCGGGTGCTGGTGCCGATGGCGGGGGCGGAGCGGAACTTCGCGGTGGATTCGACGGTTCGGTTTGGGGAAGTGGTGCGGTAGTTCGGTGGGGCCAGAAAAAGAGGGGCGGCGTATGGGGACGCCGCCCGCTGGAGTGGTTACCGGGCCGCGGTCGGGCTACCGATGCGTGTGCCGATGACTTCACCGGAGATAACGAGTTCGACACGGCGGTTTTGCTGCCGGCCGGGGACGGTGTCGTTCGAGGCGATGGGCTGCGATTCGCCGAAGCCCTTGGAGGTTACCGAGGCGGCGGCCATGCCCTGGCCGGTGAGGTAGTCGCGGACGGAGGTGCCGCGCTGTTCGGAGAGGGTCTGGTTGTATTCGTCGGTGCCGACGGAATCGGTATGGCCCTCGACATCGAGTTTGAGGCCGGGGTGGCCGGAGACGATGCCTGCGACCTTGGCCAGCTTTTCGCGGGCTAAGGGGCGGAGGGTGGACTTGGCGGTATCAAAGAGCACGTCGTTCATGTTGACGATGAGGCCGCGTGCGGTGTCCTCTGTTTGCAGGATGGAGTTGAACTGCGCCAGGAGTTGGGTGCGGAGCGCGGCTTTCTGGGCTTCGAGCTGGGCGACCTGTTTGGCAGCGGCGTCGAGGGCGGCCTGGCTGGCGGCGCGGTCGCGATCGGCGTCGGCCTTGGCGGCGTTGGCGCGGTTGTCGCTTTCGAGCTTCAGGCGGTCGGACTCGGTTTTGGCGGCGGCGAGGGCGGCTTCGTTATTGAACTTGGCGCGATCGGCGGCGAGGGCGGCCTGGGCCAAGCGGGCGTCGCTATCGCGTTTGGCGCGGTCGGCATCGGCTCTGGCTCTCTCGGCATCGGCGGCGGCGGTGGCGGCTTGCGCGTTCTTTTCGCGGGTGAGGCGATCGGAATCGGCGAGGGCCTGGAGGCGGGCGGCCTCGGCTTGGCGGGCGATGCGTTCGGTCTCCGACTGGGCGGCGGCCTTGGCGGATTCGGCGCGATTTTCGCGGTCGAGCGAGGCTTGGCGTTCGACGGCCAGGATGAGCTCTTCCTGGCGTTTGACGGCGATGGCGCGGGCGTCTTCGGCGGTCTGGACTGCCTCGCGGGACGTCATAATGACGGGCTTTTTGCCGGCATTGCGCGCATGGTAGGCTTCGGCGGCGGCGAGGCTCTTTTCGGCCTTCTGGAAGGAGTCCGTGGCGAAGGTGGCAGCGCCGATGGAACGGGCGATGCTGACGGCATTGCGGGCTTCATACAGTTCGAGCGGGACCTTGGTGTCGGCCTTCAAGGCGAGGGGATTGGAGAGGCGCTGGTACTGGCCGCGTTGGAGCAGTTCGTACTTGGCGTCCACTTCTTCAATCTTGCCTTTCGTGTCGGCGCGGACGACGTTTTCCATGACGACTAAGTCGCTGGGGCGGGTGACGGCGAAGTAGGGTTCGGCGGTGACCAGGAGGGCGAAGACCTGGAGTTCGGTGGTCACGTTGAGCTTGCTTTTGGTGCCGTTGAGGAGGATCTCACCAAGGTTGGAAGTGCGGCCTTCGGGGGTGATGGCCCAGAGGACGTAGGTCAGGTATTCGGCGCCGTTTTTGGTGGCGGGTTGGAGGTCATCGAATTCGACTTCGATTTCGATGTAGCCCTGCTTGCTTTCGACCTTGGCTTCGCCGCGGGCCTTGGGCAGTAGCTCTGTGCCCCGGAAGTCGACTTTGGTGGCGCCGGAGCGGTGCTGGTAGTTGATTGCCTTGGCGGTACGGGCAGTGACGTTGACGCGGAAGATAGGTTGATTGCCGGCGGCCATGCGGGCGGCATTTTCGGACTGGTTGTCCTGGGCGGAGAGGAGGGCGCCGGCAAGGAGGCCGGCGCCGAGCAATTGGATGTAAGTCACGATGGATGTCTTTCTGACCGAGCTATTCGTTGGACGTGGGGCGTTCGCGCGCCGAGTATTTGTTGAGCATGCCGATGAGGCGCATGCCGGATTTGTGCGTGCGGACATTGCCGGTGACGATCTGGCGGTTTTCGAGCTTCTTACCGTAGAGAGTCTGGTTGTCATCGAGGTCCTGGCGGAGGGTTGCGCCTTCGAGTGCGAGGCCTGCGAAGAGGCCCTGGGAGCGGGACCAGGAGAGGATTCCGGCGTGCATCTGGGCATCGGTCTGAGCGGTGGCGGTGCGGCCGACGGGACCGGCGGCGACGGAGCCTTCGGCACCGAGGGTGAACTTGCTGTCGAGGAGTTTGTCGGCGCCGCGGGCGTTCATGACGAGCATGATGAGATCGGTTTCCGAACCGCCGATTTGGAAGCCGACGCTGCCGCCTTCAATGCGAACGGTAGCGGGCGCGGACCAACCGGGACCAGCCTTTTTGCGGCAGGAGAGGTAGCCCTTGCCGTACTTGCCGCCGACGAGGAATGCGGCGGTCTTCATGTTGGGAACGATGACGATGCAGTGGGCATTGGCGAGCATGTCCTCGGGGATGCCCTTATCGGGGGCGGACATGATTTCGGAGAAGACGGAGGCGGCCTCATCGAGGCGTTTGGCCGGTTCGTTGTCTTTGGCCAGGAGAGGAGCGATGGCGAGTGTTGCTAGGAGGATGTAGCGCATTATGTTTTCTTTTCCGCCGGCCCGCGGACCCGGTGGGGACGTTGGGCGACGGAAATAGGAGTGCAAGCGGGGCACCAGATGCAGGTGTTGCAGGGAAAGGCAGGGCGGGGTCAGCGGGTTGGCGGCGGGCGGTCAGTTGACGTGGCATGGTCGGTCGGCGAGGTGGCTTGGGTTGCAAATGCGAAGTGTGGCCGATGGCCCGGCAGATGCAGGAGAGGAGATGCGAGCCGGCCTTGTGCGGCGACGACAGAAAGAGACATCCATGACAACGAACATTTCCGTGTACGGTATTTTCAAAAGCCGTTTGCACATGAATGAAGGACTGCATAACATCCGTGCGAGCGGATTCCGGGCTGAAGACATTTCGGTGTTGATGCCGGAGACGGATGGGTCGAAGGATATGGGGATTGAGAATTCGACGAAATCGCCGGAGGGTGTAGCGGTGGGGGGAGCGGCGGGGGCGGTGGCGGGCGGGGTGCTGGGATGGGTGGTGGGGATCGGGGCGTTGGTGATTCCGGGTATCGGGCCGTTTCTGGCGGCGGGGCCGCTGATGGTGCTGTTGGCGGGGATGGGGGCAGGGGCGGCGTTGGGGGGCGTGGCGGGCGGGTTGGTGGGGATTGGGATACCGGAGTATGAAGCGCAGCGGTACGAGGGCCGGATTAAGAGCGGCGGGATCCTGGTTTCGATTCACTGCGATGACAAGGAGTGGGCGGAGAAGGCGAAGGAGGTTTTTGTGGTGACAGGGGCGGAGGGCATTTCGGCGTCGACGGAAGGGAAGGCCGACTATATGGTGACGGACAAGCCGGTGGTGATGTCGCGGCTGTAGCGGCGTTGTTGTGATTTGACTGGAAATGCCCGGCCTGGGTGGCCGGGCGTCTTTATTGGCGGGTGGCGCTTCGTTCCATGAAGCGTTTGGTCATGAAGACAAAAACGAGGTTCTGCGTTCATTCCGGGACGAGGCTGCCGACGACCTGGCCCCAGTTGGCTTCGACGTTCATTTGGAGGTAAACGAGGATCCAGAGGATGCCGGTGAGGGAGAGGAAGATGGAGAGCGAGTGGTTGTGCGTGAGACGGCTGATGTGGGCTGAGAGCGGGCTGCCGGGCGGGAGGCGCTGGCGCACTTTCCGCTCAGAGAGGTGTTTGGCTGTGAGGACGGAGACGAAGACGCCGGTCCAATCGGCAATGGCATTGCCGAAGAAGGCGCCGGAGTGGGAGGCGGGATTGGAGAGGATGTAGGCGAAGAGGGCGAGTAGGACGACGAGCGCGGCGGCGAGACTGAGGGAGTGTCGTTTCAGGGTTTGGATGAGGCGACGAAGCGACCTTACCAGAAGGCCCGGAGGCGGGCCTTCTGGGTGGTACCGGCGCGAACTAGCCGCGATTGGCGGACTTGCGGCGGAGCAGGCCAAGGCCGAGGAGGGACAGGCCGACGAGACCTACGGTGGTGGGTTCCGGGATTGTGCTGACCTGACCCTGGACAGTGCTGACACCATCGGGCAGGGACGTGCCGGAGTTCGGGGCGACGATAGCCGTGAAGGCGGTGGTGGTGAAAATGGTTGCACCGAAGTTGCCGGAGATGGCATTGGTGCCATTCGGTCCGAGGACGAGCGGGGCCCAGTTGACGGTCAACTGGCTGACGTCGCTGAACACCGTGCCGCCGGTGGAGGTTCCGACAAATTTGCCCTGCGCCCCGCCATCGGTGACGTCGGTGATGACGAGATCAATGGTGAAGGCATTGAAGAAGGATCCGACGCCGCCCTGCTGCGTGGTGCAGGTGATGCAGGCGAGGGTGAATTCTCCCAGGTTCACATTCGAGGGGGTGCCGGTGGTGGTGTCGCCATCGGGGGTGAATTGGAGAGTGGCACTGGCCCCGGAAGAGCTGCCCAAACTGAGGGTGGCGCCGGAGTTGAATCCAGTCCCCGGAGCGTTGGTGTTGAAGGTGATGTTGGCCGCGTTGGCGGAGGCTGCCAGAGCGACGACGGCGAAAGTAGCCGCCATGGTTGAAGATCGAAGTTTCATGAGTTGTGTTTTCCTTAGATAGTCGCCAAGGTTCGTGCTGAGAGGGACCCCGGCATTGATGCGGGTGCAAGTGAGAGCCCAATTTCCAAGGTGCTGAGGATGCGGGATATGTTGAGGTTTTGGCGCCAGGGGAGGCCCAGCGGGATGACGACCTGTGGTCAGGCGGCGGTCAGTCGTCATGCTGCCGGCGCGGCGAGGGTGGCCTAGGATTTGGCCGTCAAACTGCAGCGAAGAGTGCGGGGCCGGGAGACTTCCCGGGGTACTCAATCACAGGAGACTGACAATGAACAACGACGTATTGGCTGGAAATTGGAAGCAGTTCCAGGGCAAGATGCAGGAGCAGTGGGGCAAGCTGACGAACGATGACCTGGACGTGGCGGCGGGGCGCCGGGACCAGATTGTGGGTAAGCTGCAGGAGCGTTACGGGGTGGCGCTGGAGGAGGCGGAGCGGCAGGTAAAGGAGTTCGAAGAGCGTTATCAGACGCTGACGAAATAGCGCACGGGCGGGGCTCCCACTATGGGAGTCCCGCCACTCATCGGCGCTGCCAACAGCACCTGATAACGGTGCGACGGCGGGTGCGGAACCGCAGGCCGCGTAGTGCGGCACTGAGCCACACCGGCAGACCGCCGAGGTAATCGCTATGCCGTCCAGAGCAAGTTGAGGGCCACTTGCTAGAAGTCTTTCCGGGAGATGCCGAGTTTGCGCATCATGGCGTTGAGCGTTGTGCGGTGGAGTCCGAGGCGGGTCGCGGCAGCGGTGACGACGCCGGTGGATTCACGGAGGACGCGGAGGATGTGTTCGCGTTCGACCTGTTCGAGGGTGGAGCCGCCCTGGGTCTCCGGCGCGGCATCGCGGATTTCGCTGATGGGAGCGCGGAGGTTGGGACCGACGGAGAGGATGACGGAGCGTTCGATAAAGTTTTCGAGTTCGCGGACGTTGCCGGGCCAGTGCCAGTCGACGAGCGCACGCAGGGTTTCCGTGGGGATCTTATCGATGGTGCGGCCCATTTTCTCGGCGTATTTGCGGGTGAAGTGGCGGGCGAGGATGGGGATGTCGTCGGGCCGGTCTCGGAGAGGGGGCGAGGTGATGGGGAAGACTTTGAGGCGGTAGTAGAGATCACTCCGGAAGAGCTTGTCGCCCATCATTTCGGTGAGGTTCCGATTGGTGGCGGCGACGAGGCGAACGTCGATGGGAATGGTGCGAATGCCGCCGAGGCGTTCGAAGGATTTCTCTTGCAAGGCGCGGAGGAGCTTGGGCTGGAGATCGAGCGGGATGTCGCCGACTTCGTCGAGGAACAGGGTTCCGCGGTGGGCCATTTCGAAGCGGCCGATTTTCTGGGTGAGGGCGCCGGTGAAGGCGCCGCGTTCGTAGCCGAAGAGTTCACTTTCGAGAAGGCCGGTGGGGATGGCGGCGCAGTTGAGTGTAATGAACGGGAGATTTCGGCGGGGGCTGAGGCGATGGATGGCGCGGGCGATGAGTTCCTTGCCGGTGCCGGTTTCGCCGAGGATGAGAACGGTGGCGTCTGTTGGGGCGACGACCTCGACCTGTTGTTGGACGAGGCGGAGACCGACGCTGTTGCCTACGATTTCATCAAAGTCTCCGGTGACGGCGGCGGGATCTTCGACGCTTTCCTGGCGATGCCGGACGCTGAGGTCCTGGACAAACGAGATCCAGCGGAAGGGGCAGAGCTTGACGACGGCGGTGGCGATGAGGATGGGGACGCGGACGCCATCCTTCCTGACGAGCTCTTTTTCGTAGGGGGTACAGGCGCCAAAGCGAAGGCCTTCTTCGTGGGCCAGTTCATCGAGCGGAGCGTACTCGACCGGGCTGAGATCGGCCCAGGTGATGTGCCCGGACTCGACGTCTTCGCGTGTATAGCCGATGATGTCGAGGAAGGCGTCGTTGACATCGGGGATCTGGTCGAACTCGCCGGAGATGATGCCGGCGATGGAGGCGTTGGGGACCTGGACGATACCGCGGGCCCGTTTGCGGCGGAGCTTTTCGTCGAGGTCGTGGCGCTCGGAGAAGTCGCGAACGACGCAGGCGAAGCCGCGGAGTACACCACTTTGGTCCTTGAGGGCCATGGTGATGGTATTGGCCCAGAAGAGGGTGGAGTCCGCGCGGCAGTGGAAGCCTTCCGTGCCTATGTGGCCGGAGGAGGCGGCGCGATCGAAGTCTCTATCGAGACGGTCGGCGAGCCCGGCTTCCTGCTGATTGAGCATGGAAACGTGATGTGAGATGACCTGTTCGGGTGAATAGCCATAGAGGCGTTCCGCACCGCCGTACCAGGCAACGATGACGCTGGATTGATCGAGCAGGAAAAGGGCATAATCCTGCACCCAGGAAGGGATGCGGTCGGGCTGGGCGGAGGGCGTCTTATCGCGGAGAGCAAGCACGTGCCGGACCGGGAGAATGTTCCCTTTGGCTGTGAACTGAACTTCCCTGGGACTGCCATCGGGGCCGAG
>JBIKOG010000098.1:0-26942 GCA_044358225.1 Bryobacteraceae bacterium
CGGTTGGAGTGCGTGGGGAGCGAAGACGTGGAGTTTCTGACCGGGGAGGCTATTGCGAGGCCTTCCTAACAGGCGAGCGGCGCCGACGCTCGCTTCCTGATAGCGGGCATCATCGTCGGTAATGACGATGGCGGCCGAAGGGTGGAAGATGATGGAGCGGAATAACTTTTCGAGTTCCCCTGGACCATGTTCCGTCAGCCACGGATTGGCCAATGGTGAAACGCCGGCAGACGACATGCGGCGAACCTCTTCCTTTAACTGACGATCCGCCCACGAGGTGGATGTAACCGCAGCCACCCTGAGCGTAGCACGCGAAGGACCACTCAGCGCCGCTCATGACCGAATGTCGTCACTTGGCGCTTGGGCGCGAAATTGCAGCGACAGTCGGAGAAAGGAAGGGCCATATGCCGTTTATTGAGATTGTGATTGTGCTGATTATCGTTGGGGTTTTGCTGTCGTTGGTAAATCGCTACATTCCCATGGCATCGAGTATTCGAACGATTTTGAATGTTTTCGTAATCGTGGTGGTCTGCGTTTGGGTGCTGCAGTCGATGGGGATTTGGGGTGACGTGAGTTCGTTCCGGTTGCAGCGGTGACCAAATGCGGTCACTTGACAGGGGGCGGTCAGCCGCGGGAGGGGGTAAGTGCGGAAAGGCAACGGATTCCTTCGGGCCTTGAAATGCAGAGACGGGAATGTGCGGGAACGTTCCGCAGCGCAGAGAAAAGGAAGTAAGTGATGAAACTATTCAAAGCAGCACTGATGATAGGCGGGCTGGCGGCACTGGGTGCGTTGGCAACGCCGCCGGCAGAAAGCGCGCCGTGGGACCGCAAGACGGTGTTCACCTTCAGCGCACCGGTGGAGATTCCGGGTGTGCATCTGGCCGGGTGGGGAATATTACCAGCCGGGACCTATGTGTTCAAGATCCTGGATTCGCAATCTGACCGGCACATCGTGCAGATCTTCAATAAAGAAGAGACACAGATCTATGCGACGATTCTGGCCATTCCGAATTACCGGCTGAAGGTGACGGACAAGACGGTGATGACATTCCGGGAAAGACAGGCCGGCCAGCCGGAAGCCCTGCGAGCGTGGTTCTACCCGGGGCGGCAGTGGGGCGAAGAGTTTGTGTATCCGAAGGCGAAGGCGCTGGAGATTGCCAAGGCGACGAATCAGCCGGTGTTGTTTACGCCGGCGGAGTTGCCGATGGAAGTGGCCGAGCCGGTGAAGTCGGCTGATGCGCCGGTGGTGGTGGAGCTAAAGCGCGCACCGATTATGGCGATCACGCCGGCGGGCGAGGAAGTGCAGTTGGCCGAGGTGGTGACGCCTCCGCCGGCGGCCGAGGCCGAAGCGGCGCCGATGACCGCACAGGTGGAGACGGCGGCATTGCCGTCGACGGCCACATCGATGTGGATGTGGGCTCTGATTGGGTTTGTTGCGCTCCTGGGAGCGCTACTGATCCAGCCGAGGGCGACGCGCGTTCGCCAGTGAAATACCGCGGCTTCCCGGGGCAATGAACAGCCCCCGGGAAGCCGCAGCCAGAGGAAGAAGTTGCGCTATGCGAACGAGAGTCATATTGAAGCCCGTCACGCTGCCCCGGCGCACGCCAGACGGGGGCGTCTGTTACGAGACAAAGGCGCGAGGACTGGACGTGCTGAACTCTCCCCAACTGAACAAGGGGACGGCATTCACGGCTGAGGAGAGGAAGGGACTGGGGCTGACCGGATTGATTCCGCCGGAGATCAGCACGCTGGCGACGCAGGTGAAGGGCGCGTATGTGCAGTACGAGCGGTTGCCGGACGCCCTGAGCAAAAACATCTATCTAACGGCCCTGCACGACCGGAACGAAGTGTTGTTCTACCGGCTGTTTTCCGAGCATTTGCGGGAGATGATCCCAATTGTGAACGACCTTACGGTGGGGCTGGCGATGGTGCAGTACCGGCATGAGTGCCGGCGGCCGCGCGGGGTTTACCTGTCGATTGACCATCCGGGGTCGATGGAGGAGGCGTTCTCGAATTTCGAGGCCGGGGCGGAGGACATCGATCTGATTCTGGCGACGGATGCGGAGCAGATATTGGGAATCGGTGATTGGGGCGTGGGCGGGATCGAGGTAACGATCGGGAAGCTGGCGATCTACACGGCGGCAGGTGGTGTGGATCCGAAGCGCGTGATACCGGTGATGTTGGACGTGGGGACGAACCGGGAGAGTCTGTTGACGGACCCGATGTACATAGGCAACCGGCACGCGCGTATACGCGGTGCGCGGTATGACGAGTTCATTGATGAGTATGTCCGAACGGTGGGCCGGCTGTTTCCAAAGGCGCTGCTGCAGTGGGAAGATCTGGCACCGGGGAATGGACGACGGATCCTGGGGCTGTATCGGGACCGTCTGTGCATGTTCAACGACGCCATGCAGGGGACGGGGGCGATTGTGCTGGCGGCGGCGATATCGGCGGTGCGGGCGAGTGGGACGTCGATGCGAAAGCAACGGGTGGTGATCTTCGGCGCGGGGACGGCGGGCATGGGGGCGGCGGACCAGTTGGCGGCGGAGATGCGGCGGGAGGGATTGAGCGCGGAGGAGGCGTTGAGCCGGTTCTGGTGCGTGGACCAGCAGGGATTGCTGACGGCATCGATGGACGACCAGCTGCGGGATTTCCAGCGGCCGTACGCGCGGCCGAACGCGGAGAGCAGCCGGTGGCGGCACGACGAGAGCGGGCGCGGGGTTGGGCTGGCGGAGGTGATGCGGCGGGTGAAGCCGACGATGTTGATCGGGGCGTCGGGGGCGGCCGGAGCGTTCACGGAATCGATTGTGCGGGAGATGGCGGCGAATGAAGATCGGCCGATCGTGTTTGTCCTTTCGAGTCCATCGGGACGAGCGGAGGCGGGGCCATCGGACCTGGTGGCGTGGACGGAGGGGCGGGGGTTGCTGGCGACGGGGAGTTCGTCACCGCCGGTAACGTACAAGGGCGTGACCTATGTGGTTGCGCATGCCAACAACGCGCTGTTGTACCCGGGATTGGGGTTGGGCGCGATCGTCTCGCAGGCGAGCCGGGTTAGTGATGGGATGCTGCTGGCGGCGGCGAGCGCGGTGTCGAGTCTGGTGACGGTGCGGCAGCCGGGAGCGTCGCTGTTGCCGCAGATTGACGACCTGCGAAGCGTGTCGTTGACGGTGGCGGTGGCGGTGGCGGAAGCGGCGGTGGTGGAGGGCCTGGCGGGGGTGAAGTGCAAGGACATTGAGCGGGAGATGCATGAGGCGATGTGGCAGCCGGAGTATCGCCGGGTTGTTGGGGTTTAAGGAGATCGGCATGGACCAGTTCGACCTATTGGCGAAGTCGGTGGCGGATTGGGCGCGATCGTTGTGGGGGTGTTCGCATCAGAAGACCTCCTTCCCGATCACGATCGATACTGGAGCCGGAAGCGAGACGTATGTGGTTTGCACGCTGTGTGGACAGCGGTTTGCCTACGACTGGGCGACGATGAGCAAGACGGGTAAGCGGCCATGATCTTTACGATGCGTTGGGCGACGCTGTTGCTGTTGAGCCTGGATGGGACGCAGGGGCCGCAGGAGCTGGCGATATCGGTGAACGTCGATCTGGTGATGCTGCATGCAACGGTCCGGGACCGGAATGGCGTGGCGGCGGGGGCGTTGGCGGCGAAGGATTTCGCGGTGTACGAGGATGGGGTTCGGCAGGCGATCCGGGTGTTTCAGCATCTGGACCAGCCGGTGACGGCGGGACTGGTCGTGGACCATAGCGGAAGCATGCGGCCGCGGCTGGCCGACGTGGTGGAGGCGGCGCGCGTGTTTGTCCGGTCCAGCAGTGCCGAGGACGAGATGTTTGTGGTGAATTTCAACGAGAACGTCTCGTTGGGACTGGGCCGGCCGGGGGTGTTTACGAACCGGCAGGACGAGGTGGCCGAGGCGATCGGGCGACCCGGGGCGAGCGGGCAGACGGCGTTGTACGACGCGGTGGTGGCGGGGTTGGAACAGCTGCGCACGGGCAGCCGGGAGAAGAAGGTTCTGCTGCTGATCAGCGACGGAGCGGACAACAAGAGCGTGCATACGCAGACGCAGGCGATGCGGATGGCGGTGCGGTCGAACGCGGCCATTTACACGATTGGATTGTTTGCGGACGAGGACCCGGACCGGAACCCCGACGTATTGCGGCGGTTGGCGCGAGCGACAGGCGGGGAGGCGTTTTTCCCGCAGGAGGCGAAGCAGACGGCGGCGATCTGCGAGCAGATCGCGGGGGACATTCGACGGCAGTACACGTTGGGATACGTGTCGAACAGCACGCGGCCGGAGGGAGAATTCCGGAACATCCGCGTGGTGGCCGAGGCGGCCGGACGGGGACGGCTGACGGTGCGGACGCGCACGGGATACGTGGCGGGGAGCACGCCATGAAACTGCGGATGCGGCTGGGCGGCGTTCGATGGGCGCTGGGGCTGTTTGGCGCCGGGGTGCTGGTGTATTGCGGGTATGTATTGGCGGACGCGTGGTGGTTTCAACGGGAAGCGACGGTGGCGTTCGCCGAGGAGTTGGCGCCGGCAGCGGCGCCACCGGTGCGAGCTGCTGCGGAGCGGATTTGGGGACGCGTGGCGGTGGAGCGGCTGGGACTGTCGGTGATTGTGCTGGAAGGGACGAGCGCGGCGACGCTGCGCCGGGCGGCCGGGCATATCACGGGGACGGCGGTGCCGGGGGAGCCGGGGAATGTGGGGATTTCCGGGCACAGGGACACGTTTTTCTATCCGCTGCGCGACGTGCGGACGGCGGATGTGGTGACGGTGACGACGCGTGCTGGAGCGTTCCGGTATCGGGTTGTATCGGTGACGGTTGTGCAGCCGGATGATACCGGCGTGTTAGACGCGGATCAGAAACAGGTGCTGACGCTGGTGACCTGCTATCCGTTTACGTTTATTGGTTCCGCGCCGGAGCGATTTATCGTTCGGGCCGAAAGGTTCATTTGAAAGAGACATCGAAAATCTGCAAGATCGCGTTTGTCGGCGACCACTTGCCGCGGAAGTGCGGCATCGCCACTTTTACGACCGACTTGCAGCAGGCCGTGGCGGCGGCGCACCCGCAGAGCCACTGTTTCGTGGTTGCCGTGAACGACTTCGCCGATGGGTATTCGTATCCGGAGGAGGTTCGATTCGAGATCGAGGAACAGGACCTGTCGTCGTATCTGCGGGCGGCGGATTTTCTGAACATCAGCAACGTGGACGTCGTCTGCGTGCAGCATGAGTTTGGTATCTACGGCGGGCCGGCGGGTGGGCATATCCTGGCGTTTTTGCGGGAACTGCGGATGCCGGTGGTGACGACGTTGCACACGGTACTGCGGGAGCCAAACGCGGACCAGCGGCGGGTGATGGACGGGCTGATCGCGCTGTCAACGCGGCTGGTGGTGATGGCAGACCGGGGCCGGCAGATGTTGCGCGATATCTACCTGGTGCCGGCGGCGAAGATCGACCTGATCCCGCATGGGATACCCGACGTCGGCTTTGTGGACCCCGCTTACTTTAAGGATCTATTCGGCGTGGAGGGGCGGATCGTGCTGCTGACGTTCGGGCTGCTGTCCCCGAACAAGGGCATTGAGCATGTGTTGAACGCGCTGCCGCAAATCGTGGCGGAGTTTCCGGAGGTCGTCTACATCGTACTGGGGGCGACGCATCCGAACGAGTTGCGCGAGCACGGCGAAGCCTACCGAACGAGCCTGGAACTGGTGGCGAAGAAGAACAAAGTGGACAAGAACGTCATCTTCTACAACCAGTTTGTGGATTTGGAAAATCTGAAGGAGTTCATCGGCGCGGCGGACCTGTACATTACGCCCTACCTGAATGAAGCGCAGATTACATCGGGCACATTGGCGTATGCGTTTGGAGCGGGGAAGGCCGTTGTTTCGACGCCATATTGGCACGCGGCGGAACTGCTGGCCGACGACCGGGGCGTGCTGGTGCCGTTTGCCGACGCCGCGGCACTGGGGCGCGAGGTGTGCGCGTTGCTGGAGGACGATACGAGGCGCCACGCGATGCGGAAAAATGCTTATCGGATTGGGCGGGAGATGATATGGAGCAACGCGGCGCAGCTGTATATGCGGGCGTTTGAAGCGGCCCGGTTGGAAGTGGTAGCGCCGCAGCGGCGGGTGCGGCTGGGGTCGAAGACGCTGGACCAGAAGCCGCGTGAGTTGCCGCGACTGAAGCTGACACATTTATTGCGGATTACCGATTCGACCGGGGTTTTCCAGCATGCGATTTTCAGCGTGCCGAATTTTTCCGAGGGTTATTGCTCCGACGACAACGCGCGGGCGTTCATACTGGCGGTGTTGTTGGCCGAGGCGGGAGAGGAGCCGGAGCAGGCACGCACGCTGGCCACGACGTCGGCGGCGTTTTTGTATCACGCCTTTGACGCGGCAACGGGACGGTTCCACAATCACATGAGCTTTGACCGGCTGTGGCTGGATGAGCAGGGTTCGGAGGATTGTCACGGGCGGGCGTTGTGGGCGCTGGGCGTTGGGGTGGGGCGATCGCCATACCGGAGCTTTCAGATGATGGCGGGGCAGTTGTTTGCGCAGGCGCTGCCGGTGGTGGCGGCGTTTTCGTCGCCGCGGGCCTGGGCATTTGGGCTGTTGGGGATCCATGAGTATTTGCGCCGGTTGGGCGGCGACAGCATGGTGAACCAGACGCGGGATGTGTTGACGACGCGGCTGATGGATTTGTACGCGCGAACGGCGATTCCGGAATGGCTTTGGTTTGAGAACGAGCTTAGCTACGACAACGCGAAGCTGGCGCACGCCCTGATTGTGAGTGGGGAAGCGATGGCGCGAGCGGATGTGCTGGAGTGCGGGCTCGGGGCGCTGCAATGGCTGACGGAGTTGCAGACTTCGGAGAAGGGACACTTCCGGCCCATCGGGAGCAACGGGTTTTACCAGCGCGGCGGAGAGCGGGCGGACTTCGACCAGCAGCCGATTGAAGCGCAGGCAACGGTTTCGGCGTGTTTGGCGGCGTACCGGGTGACTTCTGATTTCCGTTGGTATGAGCGGGCGCAGTTGGCGTTTGACTGGTTCATAGGATGGAACGATCTGGGCGTGGAACTCTATTCACCGGAAACGGGTGGATGCCGCGACGGGTTGCACGTGGACCGGGCGAATGGGAACCAGGGGGCCGAATCGACGCTGGCGTATTTGCTGTCGCTGGCGGAGATGCAGTTGGCGCAGAATGTCTTGACGAGCTTCCAGGCGCCGATGGCGATGGCTGAGACGGCAAAGTGAAAAAGGATCCAATGTCTATTGCCATTCGACGCACCGCGATGGTGTTGAAGCCGGATCAGACGCGGGTGTTGCTGCGGCCGTTCCGGCCGGGAAGTCCGGAGCGGATCGCCGCGATTATCACGAGAGTTTTGGCGATTCCGGAATCGGAGTTGGAGGGGGTACTGCACGGAATCTGCGACGACTTCTCCAAGCGGCACGAGCACATTCGAGAGATATTTCAAGAACGGTATGAACAGGTGCGGGAGTGTTTGTGGGCGGAGTCGGAGTGTTCGGAGTTGCGGCAGTTGTTGATCGGATCCTACTTTCTGGCGGAGTATTCGCTGGAGTCGGCGGCGCTGTTCAATCCGTCGATTGTGGAGCATCCGGACCAGACGGGATTGCCGCCGGGTTCGCTGCGATTCCTGTTGAGCCTGCGGGCGACAGGGGAAGGCCACGTTTCTTCGATCACGTTTCGTACCGGCGTGGTGACCTCCGATCACGACGTTGTGGTGACGCCGCCAACCGGGTACTTGACGGAGCCCAAGCAGGTGGCGAACCCGCACTATGAAAAGGCGTTGTTCCGGCGGCGCCTGGACGAGATGGGTTTGAACGACGATTTCACGCACCGGGTGATGCGTTACCTGGAAGACGTCTTCACGCTGGAGGCGCTCCGGACGAGTTTGCAGGCGGAACAGTTTCGATCACCGGAAGGGATGACGCCGGTTGAACAGCAGATGGCGCAGGGCATCTGGATGCTGGCGCGGTCCAACTACGAAGTGCAGTTCCGGGAGGAGCAGAACGTGTCGGAGCGAATTCTGTTTCCGGCGACGCCGTCGCAGCGGAACGGAATTGAAGATGCGCGGTTCGTGCGGTTCCAGGAAGAGGATGGGCGACTGACCTACTTCGCCACATTCACGGCCTACGACGGGACGATGGTGGTTCCGGAGTTGCTGGAGACACGGGATTTTCTGCGGTTCTGTTTCCGGACGTTGAACGGGCCGGCGGCGCGGAATAAAGGGATGGCGCTGTTTCCGCGGAAGATTGGCGGGAAGTACGCGATGTTGTCGCGGCAGGACAACGAGAGCATTTTCCTGATGTATTCTGACAACGTCCACTTCTGGAATGACAACATTCTGTTGTTGTTGCCCGCATTCCCGTGGGAGCTGATCCAGATCGGCAACTGTGGTTCGCCGATCGAAACGCCGGCCGGATGGCTGGTGTTGAGCCACGGCGTGGGGCCGATGCGGAAGTACTGTATTGGCGCGTTTCTATTAGATTTGGAGGACCCGAGCCGTGTGATCGGGCGGCTGCGGGAGCCGCTGTTGCAGCCGAACGCGGATGAGCGGGAAGGGTACGTTCCCAACGTTGTGTATTCGTGCGGCGCCCTTCTTCATGGGGATCTTCTGATCCTGCCCTATGGATTGGCGGACCACGCGACGGGATTCGCTACGGTTTCGCTGGCGGAAGTGTTGGCGGCGATGGAGTAGAGGATGCAACTCTTCGTGGAACATTCGACGGTGTACCGGTATGACGATGCGGTGTATCTGGAGCCGCACACGTTCCGGCTGCGGCCGCGGATGAGCAGTTCGCAGCGATTGCTGCATTTTGAATTGCAGATTTCGCCGGAGCCGGCGGGAATGGCGGAGTGCATGGACCAGGACGGGAATCTGGCATTGCAGGCGTGGTTCGCGACGCCGACGAGGGAGCTGAATGTGCGGAGCCGGTTCCGGGTGGAGTTGCCGCAGGAGAACGCGTTTGACTACGTACTGGAGGGGAGCACGTCGCTGCTATCGCTTTGGTACAAGGAGCCGCTAAGCACGGCGCTGGCACCGTATCGAAGTTATGCGGAGGTAGGGGCGGAGGTGCGCACGTATGCGCGGGCGGCGGCGAAGCGAGCGGGGTTTGATCTGGCGCTTTTCCTGAACGAAGTGAACTGGGATATCTTCCACACATTCCGGCAGATCCACCGGGCGGAGGGGGCGGCGTGGATATCGGACCTAACGTTGCGGATGCGGGAAGGATCGTGCCGCGATCTGGCGATCCTGTTCTGCGACGTGTGCCGGGTGATGGGCATTGCGGCGCGTTTTGTGAGCGGATACGAGTGCGCGACGGTGGGGCGGGCGGACGCATCAATGCACGCGTGGGCGGAGGTGTATCTGCCGGGCGTGGGGTGGCGGGGGTACGATCCATCGCGCGGGCTGGCGGTGGCGAACTGCCACGTGGCGGTGGCGGCCGGGTTTGATCCGGAGCTGGCGGCGCCGATCAGCGGTTTGTATTTCGGGCGGAGCGGGTCGCAGATGGAGACGTACTTGCGGATGGAATTGGAGAAGGCGAATTGTTGAACAGACGGCGGATTGCAGTGTTGTCCCCGGTGGCGTGGCGGACGCCGCCGCGGCAGTACGGGGCGTGGGAGACGGTGGCGAGCAATGTGGCCGAGGGGTTGACGGCGCGCGGATGGGACGTGACGTTGTTCGCCACGGGCGATTCGGTGACGCGGGCGCGGCTGCACGCAGTGGTGCCGCGGGGGTATGAAGAAGATCGATCGGTGGACCCGAAGGTGGCCGAGTATCTGCATATCTCCGAGGCGTTTGAGCATGCCGGGGAGTTCGACCTGATCCACAGTCACTACGACTTCATGGCGCTTTCCTATTCGCGGCTGGTGCGGACGCCGGTGCTGACGACGGTCCACGGATTTTCCTCGCCGCGGATCATGCCGGTTTACGAGAAGTACCGGGATGGGTATTTTGTTTCGATCAGCGATTCGGACCGTGCGGCGGGCCTGCGGTACGTGGGGACGGTTTACAACGGGATTGATTTGGGCCTGTATCCCTTACGGGAGCGGGGCGGCGAGGCACTGGTGTTTCTGGGGCGGATCCATCCGGACAAGGGGACGCATCTGGCGATTGCGGTGGCGCAGCAGAGTGGACGGCCGTTATTGATCGCCGGGATCATTCAGGACGAGGGGTACTTTCGGGAGCAGGTGGCGCCGCACTTGAATGGGCAGATTCAGTATGTGGGGCCGGTGGATGTGGCGGGGAAGAATGCGCTGTTTGGCGAGGCGCTGGCGCTGTTGCACTTGAACACGATTCCGGAACGATTCGGGCTGGTGTTGGCGGAGGCGAACGCGGCGGGGGTGCCGGTGATTGCGATGGATCTGGGATCGTGCCGGGAGGTGATTGCCGATGGCGAGACGGGCGTACTGGTGAACGACGTGGCGGAGGCGGTGGTGGCGGTGGGCCGGGTTGGGGCGATTGCGGACGCGGCGTGCCGGGCACGGGTGGAGCGGCTGTTTTCGGTGGAGACGATGGTGGCCGGGTACGAGCGGGCCTACCAGGCGGTGTTTGATTTGGAAGACAGGAAGGCACGATGAAACACGACGTGGTGCGCCGTTATAGCGGGAATCCGATTTTGACCAAGGCCGATGTGCCGTACCAGGTGGAGACGGTTCACAACGCGGCGGTGGTGAAGTACGCGGGGGAGTATCTGATGCTGTTCCGGTCGCACTTGCGGAGCGGGCGGTCCATCATTGGCCTGGCGCGGAGCAAGGATGGCTTCCGGTTTGTGGCCGACGCCGCGCCGTTCCTGACGCCGGCGAAGGAGGGGCCGTTCGCGGCGTACGAGGAGTTCGGGGTGGAGGACCCGCGGGTGACCGAGATCGATGGCGTGTTCCTGATCACCTATAGCGCGTATTCGCGGAACGGGGTGCGGATTGCGTTGGCGCGGACGCGGGACTTCGTGACGGTGGAGCGGGTGTCGTTGATCACGGAGGCGGATTACCGGAATGTCGTGATTTTCCCGGAGAAGTTTGGCGGGTTGTATGCACGACTGGACCGGCCGCATTCGGAGATCGCGCCGTGGTCGATTTGGATTTCGTATTCGCCGGACCTGTTGTTCTGGGGGGAGGCGAAGCTGATCATGCGGCCGGTGCCGTACCACTGGGACGAGATGAAGATCGGGCCGGGGGCGCCGCCGATCCGGACGCCGGAGGGTTGGCTGTCGATCTACCACGGCGTGTTTCAGACGATGGCGGGGGCGGTCTACCGGCTCGGTGTGGCGCTGCACGATCTGGCCGATCCGGCGGTGATTCGCGGCGTGAGCGATTCGTGGATCCTGCAGCCGGAGGACCCGTGGGAGGTGACGGGGTATGTTTCGAATGTCGTGTTCACGTGCGGGGCGGTGGCGGAGGCGGATGGGACTGTGAAGATCTATTGGGGTGGCGCGGATTCGGTGATGTGCGTGGGGGAGGCCGATATCGATGAGTTGGTGGGCATGTGTCTGGAGGGTGGGCGGGGCGCCTGAGCGGGGTGGGGTTGGCGGTGAGAACCGCGGAGAGTATGCTTGGCGGTAGAGAGGCACGATATGCGAAAACGAACTGTGGTTTCGCTGCTGATGGTCTCCGCCCTGGCGATGTTTCCGGCTAACGGGCAGGAGCCGATTGAGGGGGAAGAGAGCGAGTTGGTGCTCCGTGAAACTCCCTGGACGCATTTGGTTGTGACGCTGAAGGGGGGCAAGCGGGTGACGTATACCCGTGAGGATGTTGTGAAGGTGCAGTACCTGACGCAGCGGGGCGGGAGTGGGAGCGGGAGCGCCAGCGCCGGTTGGATGGGGCGCGTGTGGCGGATGCGGGAGACGGCGCCGGACGGGCGCTATTGCGATGGCGTGTGGACGCGCCAGGGGACGACGAACCGGTTCAATGGGAATTGGTCGTGTTCGTGGGGCGCGACGGCGTCGGACATGCTGGTGGTGCAGCCGCTGAGCGGGCGAAACGTGGTGGTGTATCGAGAGGGGATCAGGGAAAACTATCGCGGGACGCTGGCGAGTGACGGCAAGTCGATTGCCGGGGTTACGTGGGGTGCAGGGGGGAAATGGACGGCGAAGATTGAGTAGCGGGTTGGACGCGCCTGATATGATGGCGCGGAGATGAAACGCAGAGCATTTTTCCAGGCATTGGCCGGCGCGGCTGGCGCGGCGACGTTGGCGGAGCGAGCCGATGCGGCGGGTTTGCCGAAGACCAAGATCACACGGATCCGCTATTTTAAGACGCCCACCGACGCGGCGGGGCGGCCGAACACGCGGCAACCGCTGTTCAACCAGAGCACGAACGTTGTTCTGGTGGAGACGGATTCCGGTTTGATTGGCGTGGGCGAAGGCGGGAGCGGCGACACGATGGAGCAGTGCGCCGGCTTGCTGATCGGGCAGGATCCGTTCCGGACGGACCGGCTGTGGCAGCAGATGTATCGCTCCTATTTCTACCCGGCGGGGCGCGAGAAGGTGCACGCGCTGGGCGCGCTGGATGTGGCGCTGTGGGACCTGAAGGGGAAGGCGCTGGGCGTGCCTGTTTATCAGCTTCTGGGCGGACACGCGCGCGACTACGTGGAGTGTTATTCGACGGGCTATCCGGCGCAGGGCACGCCGAAGGAAGTGGCGAAGGCTTGCGTGGACGCGGGGTATCGGGCGTACCGGATTTCGACCGATGTGCGGGGCGGCGAGATGGACCGTTTTGCGACGGTGAACCGGGTGTTTGAACTGTGCAAGCAGGTTCGTGAGGGCGTTGGGCGCGACGGCGGGTGGTGCATCGATTTCCATACGGAACTGGACATGCCGGACGCGGTGACGCTGGCGAACATGATTGAACCGCTGCGGCCGTACTTCGTGGAGGACCTGGTGCGCAGTGAGAATCCGGGCGTGTACCGGACGCTGCGGGGGCAGGTGAAGGTCCCGATCGCGGTGGGCGAGCAGTTCGGGCCGAAGTGGGAATGGAACGAATTGATTGAGAATCACCTGATCGACTACGCGCGGGCGACGATTCCGAACGTGGGCGGGATCACGGAATTCCAGAAAATTGCTGCGATGTGCGAGACGCACTACGTGGGGCTGGTGCCGCACTTCACGGGCCCGATTTCCGAGGCGGCGATGGTGCACTGTTCGACGGTATTCAGCGGGCCGGTGCTGATGGAAATGGTGATGGGCGGGACGCGGCCGTGGCCTTATCTGAAGACGCACTACGACTTGAAGAATGGCAAGTTGTGGCCGAATGAGCGGCCGGGCCTGGGTGTGGAAGTGGACACCTCGAAGCTGCAGCAGATTGGCGATTACACGGACGCGTATTCGTTGACGCCGATGCTGAAGCGGCCGGACGGTTCGTTGACGAACTGGTAGGTCAGAGCGGGACGGGCTGGAAGCGGCCGAAGGTTTTCCAGGTGACCGCGACGGCGCAGAGATAGCCGCAGGTGAGCGTGACGACCAGCGGTGTGTAGCCAAAAATCGGGACGAGGTAGCCGGGGAGGACAGCGGAGAAGACGACGCTGCTCATAGCCCCGGCGAAACCTCCGAGGCCCAGCACTGTGGCGACGGCGGAGGAGGGGAAGACGTCTGCCGGGAGCATGAAGGCGATGGAGCTGAACGATTGGTGCGCGGCGGCGGCGAGGCTGAAGATGAGCACCGCGTTGAGCGCGTTGGCATGCATGGCGGCGTAGGCGGCGACGGGGACGATGCAGGCGCAGAGGAGGAGACCGGAGAGGCGCGTTCGCCGGAGGGGCCAGCCGTGTTTCAGCAGGCGGCCATTGGCCCAGCCGCCGATGAGCGAGCCGACGCCGGACATGAAGTAGATGAACGGCAGCGCCCAGCCGATTTGAGACATGTCGAGCTTGTGGACGTCGCGGAAGTAGAGCGGCAGCCAGAAGAGGAGGAAGTACCAGGTGGGGTCGACGAGGATCTTGCCGAGGACGATGCCCCAGGTGGGGCGGTGGCGGAAGAGTTCGCGGTAGGAAACGGCTGTGCTGGCGGGCGCGGGTATTGATTTGGGCTGGTATTGGCTGGCCCAGGCGAAGAGCCAGAGGAAGCCCAAGGCGCTGACGGCGAAGAAGCAGAAGCGCCAGCCATAGTGGGCGGTGAGGGCGACGAAGAGGGGCGGGCCGGCGACGCTGGCGAGGTTGACGCCGGCGTTGAGAATCCCGGTGGCGAGGCTGCGTTCTTCGGGCGGGAACCATTCGGCTAGGGCTTTGAATGCGGCGGGGAAATTGGCGCCTTCGGCGAAGCCGAGGAGGGCGCGCCAGATGGCGAATTGAGAGGCATTGGTGACGGTGACGTGGAGCACGCTGGCGGTGGACCAGACGGCGGCGGCGACGAAGAGCCCCTTCTTGGTGCCGACGCGGTCCAGCCAGCGGCCGAGGAACAGGAAGCCGAGCGCGTAGCTGGCCTGGAAGGCGGCGGAGATGTTGCCGTAGAGGGCGGAGCTGAATTGGAACTCGTCGCGGAGGACCGGGGAGAGGGTGCTGAGGAGGAGCCGGTCGAGGTAGTTGATCGTAGTCGCGGCGAAGAGGAGGGCCAGCACGAGCCAGCGGGTTTTAGGCAATCAGGAACCCTTCGGCGGCGAGGCGGGCGAGGGTTGGGCTGGGCTCTAGTTCGCGGGTGCCGTCGAGCTGTTGGAGGAGGGCCTGTTCGTCCGGGGTCAGGATGACGGTGCGGTGGAGCCGGTTGGTGCAGCGGGTGGTTGATTCGGCTTGGAGACGGGCCAGCGGGCAGGCTAGCGGTTGGGATGAGGTTGAGTTGACGAGGGCCGGAGCGTCGCCACGGAGGATCCAGATGCCGCGGCTCCAGCCGGCGAGGAGAATGCCGGCGATGATGGTGCCGCCGAGCGCGGCGAGGGAATGCATGCCGAGCGCTTCGATGATGGGTTGGATGAAGGCGTGAGCGGGGACGGGGGCGGGGCCGTGCTGGCGGAGGAGGGCGAGGATCTGCACGATGGGCTTGTCGTCGACGGTGAATTCAGCGCCGATGTGGGTGCGGATGCGCCATGCCTCTGGCGTGGCATCGAGGATCTCCGCGGTGAGCGAGACGGAGAGCGGGAGGATGCGTTCCGCTTCGATTTCGCGCGAGACCGGTGCGGCGGCGTGGCAGAGGAGAGACTGGCGGAAGTAGCAGCCGATGAGGAAGTCGAGGTACTGTTCGCGGCGGAGAATATCGGTGCCGGCGTTGTCGTCGATTGCTTTCCGGAGGTCGCCGCCGAGGACGAAGGAGTTGGCGAGGAGGCGCGATTCGGCGAGGTACTGGAGGTTGAAGCGGCCGGCGTGGGCGGCGAAGTCCTGGAAGTAGGTGGGGAAATTGTTTTCGACCAGATACTCGTGGGCGATGTAGTAGTCCGGGGCGTTGAGGAGCGGGGCGACTTCGGCTTGGAGGGTCTGGCCGTAGAGGGAGTCCGGATTGGTGATGGCGGGGATGAGCCGGGCAGCGCCTTCGCGGCTTTGGCGGACGCGCTCTTCCGGCGTGGCGCCGGGCTGGGCGAAGAAGGTGAGGATGTCCCGGGCGACGATGCGCGAGCGCCAGCCGGGGTAGGTGTTGTAGCTAATGTAGGCGACGCCATTCGGGGCGAGGCACCGTTCGACGACGGCCATGAGCGCGTCGCGGGTTTCGGCGGAGGTCCAGGAGTAGACGCCGTGGGCGATGATGTAATCGAACGAGGCGGGCGGGGCAGGGAAGTCCTGGATCGACTGGCAATGGAACTCGATGTTCGTCGCGCCGATGGCGGCGGCGGCTGTTTGGGCGCGTTGGATTTGCACGGGGCTGTAATCGATGCCCGTGCAGTGGGTGTTGGGAAGCGCCTGGCTCATGGCGAGGATATTGAAGCCGGTGCCGCAGCCGAGTTCGAGAATGCGGGCGGTGTCGACAGGGGGCGGTGTGAGACCGAGGAGCGTGGCGACGGCGGCGAGCTGGCCGGGATGGGAATCCTGAAAGGTGAGGTCGCCGTAGGCGATATCGGGGTCGGTCATGCGGTTGCCGTTATTTTAGAATGATTGCCCGGAGACGGAATGAGAAAAGTGTTTTTTGCTGGCGATGGCAGTGTTGGGGGGCGTGTATTCGGTGCCGGCGTATGCGGCGGTGATTTCGGGGAAGTTGGCCCATGCCGAGTGGTATTGGAACGCGATGGAGCGGTGGGGATCGGCGGGGGCGAATCCGATCCGAGCGGGGACTTGGGCGTAGCACCAGAGACAGTATGGAGCGCTGACGTCGACGCACCAAGATGGGTTCGTGTTGTGGCCGAGCAAGGAGGCTTCGTCGACGTGGGGACGGCCGTGGCACGCTGCGGCGACGGGGCCGGAGAGGGATGTGCTGGTGAAGGGGAACTGCTTTTCGCTGAACGAGTGATTCAACCCGTTGTGGCGTTCGGATAAGCCGTCGAGGATCTTCTCCGATGGGGACTGGGATTTGCCGTCGCCGGAATGGTGAACGGCTATGGTGATGGGCGGGCGTTCCGGAATCTACGGGGGGCGGGGGACGTTCTCGCTGTCAGCAGGGCGGTGTACGGCTGTGACGGAGACACACGCTGTCAAGGCAGAAGGATTTGCCACTGGTTGCCCTGTGCGACGACGACTTCGTTCGTTTTCGTATCCTGGGAGGCATGGCGCAACTGCATGCGGTGACGGTTCGGGCGGCGACTGTCGCCGATGTGGAATTTCTGGTGGACGGGAACGCGCGGATGGCGTGGGAGACGGAGGCGTTGCGGTTGGACCAGGATCGCTTGCGGAGCGGCGTGGCAGCGGTGTTCGCGGACGCGGGGCGGGGCTTTTATCTGATTGCGGAAGTGGATGGCGTCGTGGCGGGGCAGATGATGATTACCTACGAGTGGTCCGACTGGCGGAACGGGGTTTTCTGGTGGATTCAAAGCGTCTACACGCTGCCGGAGTATCGGGGGCGCGGAGCGTTCAAGGCGTTATACGCGGCGGTGGAGGAGTTGGCTCGGGAGCGCGGGGACGTCTGCGGATTGCGGCTTTATGTGGAGGCGCATAACGAGACCGCGCAGGCAACCTACCGGCGTTGCGGGATGAGCGAGACGGTGTACCGGATGTTTGAAGTGGACGGGGTGTTGGCGCGTTCGGCCGGGTGAGTTGAAAAAGTGTTGCCCGGTGGCATGAACGTGTAAACTGAACATTCTGCCTTAGGTATGCCGGAAATCTCACTCCAGTTAGTTATCGATATTTTGAAGATCGTGTTGATCGATCTTTTGCTGGCCGGGGACAACGCGGTTGTCATTGCCATGGCGGTGAAGTCGCTGACGCCGAAGGAGCGGAAGCTTGGGATCACCTTTGGCGCGGCGGTGGCGGTGGTGCTGCGGATCGGGTTGACGTTCTTCGCGGCGCAGTTGCTGGGTGTGCCGTGGCTGAAACTGGTTGGCGGCGTGCTGATTCTGTGGATCGCGATCAAGCTGTTGCACGACGCGGCCGACGAAGAGGCGGGCGTGCAGCATGCCCACTCGTTGTGGTCGGCGATCTGGTTCATTCTGGTGGCCGATATCACGATGTCGACGGACAATATTATCGCGGTGGCGGCGAGTTCGAAAGGGAACATGGCGCTGCTGATTTTCGGTCTGGGATTGAGCATTCCTTTCGTGGTTTTCACCAGTTCTCTGCTTTCGCGGATTATGGACAAATACCCGGCCGTGGTGTGGATCGGCGCCGCGATTCTGGGGCATGTGGGCGCGGAGTTGATGATTTCCGATCCGGTGGTCCACGGGGCGCTGCATCCGTCGCGGGCGGTTGAGATCGGCGTTCAGATCCTGGGCGCACTGTTGGTGGTTGGCGTTGGCAAGTACCTCTCCTCGCGCCGCGCACCGGCGGTGTGATACGGTAGCGGCGCATGCTACGCCGCTCATTCATTTCCTTTCCCGCGCTTGGATTGATGGCTGGGGCCAAGCCTAAAAGTGGCGAGTACGATCCCGCGAATATCAAGCTGTCCCACCGGATGGTGATCCGTTCGTTGACGGACGAGGACCTGCAGTTTCTGCGTCAATTGGGGATCCGTTGGTGCCGGATTGAGTTCGGCGACGATGCTCCCTTCGAGTTCATGAAGGCGACGGTGGACCGGTTGGCGCGGTTCAACATGAAGATCTTCAGCGGCGTTCACTATGCGTATCGTCATTTGGACGTGCAACTGGGGAAGGGCCGGCGCGATGAGTTGATTGCCACCTACTGCCAATTTCTGCGCGATTGCGGGCGGCTGGGAATTCCGGTTTCCAACTACGACTGGCACCCGGCGAATACGTACACGACGGCAATGATCGAAACGCCGGGCGGGTACCGGGCGCGGGAGTTTTCTGTGGACGACTTTCGGAAGAAGGTGGAGAAGCAGGCGTTTGAACGGGAGTATTCGGCGGAGGATATCTGGGCGACGTACACCTACTTCATGAAGGCGGTGTTGCCGGTGGCGGAGAAGGCGAACGTGAAACTGGCGTTGCATCCGGACGATCCGCCGCTGGCGAAGATGAACGGTGTGGCGAAGGTGTTTACGCACTACGACGGGTATGCGCGCGCGGAGAAGATTGCGGGGAATTCCAAACACTGGGGCTTAACGTTCTGCGTGGGGACGTGGAGCGAGGGCGGCACGCAGATGGGGAAAGATGTGTTCGGGATGATCAAGGATTTCGGCGGGCGGGGGAAGATTGTGGATGTCCATTACCGGAATGTATCGTCGCCGCTGCCGCGTTTCCACGAGACGTTTCCCGAGGACGGCTACATGGACATGTACGCGGTGATGAAGGCGCTGCGGCAGGTGAAGTTCAATGGGTCGATTGTGCCGGACCACGTGCCGGAGTTCGCCGGCGACAAGGGCATGCGGCGGGCTGGGGTGGCGTACTGCATTGCGCAGATGCGGAGTTTGTTGCTGCGGGCGAACGAAGAGGTGGGCTGACCTACACTGGAGGGCATGGCCGAAGAAACCTACTACGACGTTGTTGCCTACCCTCCTGGTTCGTACCGGCAGAGTCATCCGGACCGGCTGGCAGCGTTGGCGACTTTGCTGGGGATGGACGTGGCGCCGGTGGGGGCCTGCCGTGTGTTGGAGGTGGGGTGCGGCGATGGGTCCAACCTGATTCCGATGGCGGTGGGGTTGCCGGGGAGCGAGTTCGTCGGCGTGGATCTTGCCGCGGCTCCGATTGCGCGCGGGAACGCGGTTATCGCGGCGGCGGGGCTGGGAAACGTGCGGCTGGAGGCGTTGGACCTGATGGCGTTTCCGGAGGACGCCGGCACGTTTGATTACATTGTGGCGCACGGGTTTTGTTCGTGGGTGCCGGATGTTGTGCGGAAGAAGTTGTGGGCGGTGATCGATCGGCATTTGGCGCCGAATGGCGTGGCCTATGCCAGCTATAACGCCTATCCGGCGGCGCATTTACGCAACGCTGTTCGCGACATGATGACGTTTCACGCCGCGCAGTTGGGGACGCCGTCGACCGAGCGGGCTCGCGTGGGACGCGACTTTTTGGGGGCGGTGGGCGGTGTGGCGAAGGGGCCGGATGTCTGGAAGCAGGTGCTGACGTTTGAGTTGGAACGGCTGGGGAAACAGCGACTGGACGTGATTTCGCACGATGAGATGGGGGCGTTCTACAACTCCTTTCGTTTTGCCGAGATCGTGGCGGAATCCGGGTTGCAGTACGTGGCGGAATCGAGTTTGCGCCGTCTACTGGCGCCATTGGATGCGGAACTGACGAAGGCAGTGGATGGGTTTGGCGCTACCGATCTGGTAGCCCGGGAACAGTATCTGGACTTCCTTGAATTCCGGAGTTTTCGGGAGACGGTGTTCTGCCGCAAGCAGGTCCCGTTGGACCGGGACGGCGTGCGGGGGCGGGTACGCAATATGTATCTGGCGTCCCCACTGGAGAACGACGGGCCTGGGGCGGGCGGGGCGACCAAGTTTCGCGACAGGCAAACCGGCGGCGTGATCCAGACGAACCACCCGGACGTGGTCCGGATTCTGAAGCAGCTGGGCGCGTGCTGGCCGTCGGCCGTGGCGTTTGCGGAGTTGCCGGATGCGGTGGAGCCGATCTGTCAATTGGTGGCCGCGGGGCTGGTGGAACTGCGGACGCACCCGCTGGTGCCGCCGCGTGTTATGGGACGCATGCCGGTGGCGAGCCCGTTAGCACGGGTCCAGTTGGCGTCCGGTGCGCGGACTACGAACCTGCTCCACACGATGGTGGAAATGAATTCCGCGGAGGCGCGGGAGGTGGTTTGTCTGTTGGATGGACGCGCGTCGAAGGGTGCATTGACGAAGGCCTGTGCCGGCATACAGGGCGGAGTGGACGGAGTGCTGGAACTGTTATATCGGCACGGGCTGTTGATGGGTTAGCGGTCGTGGAGTTCCCCGCTGACGACGCGGCCTTCCGCATCGAAGAGGTTCAGGAAGAAGGCTTTGGCGTCCGCGGGGACGGTAGCGGTGGCCTTTGTTCCCTTGAGTTCGGCCGGGGTGGTCTCCCACTTCCGGTCCTGCCATTTTCCGGTATCGCGGGTGAAGGCCAATTCCGCTTTGGCGATGGGGCGCGGGGCGGCAAATTTCACCCAGACGGTGCCGTCGGTGAACCCCTGTTTGCCGATGCGCGCCAGGCGCGGGCCCTTGCGGAGGATGGAATCGGCAAAGGCGAAGATCTCCTCCGGTTTTGCGCCCGGCGGATGCCCGTGCGGCATCCGGACGCGGAGGGCGAGTGTGCGAGGGCCCTTCGGCAGACGGGAGGATTTCCGCCAGGAGAGAGGCGGGTAGGCGAAGTCGTTGGTGCCGTTGACCCAGAGCATGGGGATGCGTGAGGCGCCGAGGTACTGGGAGGGATCCCAGAGGGAGAGCCAGCGTTGGGAGCGGGCGGGGCCGAGGCTGCCGAGGTCCTTGAGCCAGGCGGAGTCCTCGCCGAGAAAGCCGCAACCGTAGACGGGCGCGGCGAAGCGGAAGCGGGCGTCGAGACCGGAGACGATGGAGGTCAGGTAGCCGCCCCAGGAGATGCCGGTGACGCCGATGCGTTTGGGGTCGACTTCGGGAAACGAGCGGAGCAGGGAGTGGGCCCGGATGGCGGCGGCGACGGCGTGGTAGGACCACTGGTCTTCGGGCGCGAGATCGACGTTCGCGTAATCGCCCCAGCCGGTGGGGCCGGAGAACTGGTTGCGCGTTCGTTGTGGATTCCACATCGTTTTGTCGTCGACGGCTTTGGCCGGGACGGCGCCGGTGGTATCCATGGCGATGGCCGCGTAGCCACGGGCATTCCACATGCGGACCCATTCGGCGAAGGCGGTGCCGCCGCCGCCGTGGATCAGGACCATCGCGGGGAACTTCTGTTTGCCATCGCCGGTGGGAGCGCCGTAGTAGGCGAAGACTCTCGTCGGCTTGCCTTTGTAAGGGACCCCGGCGAACCAGATGGCCTTCACGCCCGGTTCATCCTGGTGGGGTGCCTCGAAGGTCTGAGGCGGCGCTTCGAGGTCAGCCCATTTCCACGGCCCGTTGGCGGCGGAGAGGGCGACTGCCGAGAGGAGGGCCAATGCAAAACGGCGTCTGATCATGGTCATTCCATTATCAAACGCCGTAGTGAAAATGAGTGAGTGGTGAGCGCGGACAGAATCGAACTGTCAACCTACTGATTAAGAGTCAGTTGCTCTGCCAGTTGAGCTACGCGCCCACTCGGGCGGTCAGTGACGACCAAGGAATAGGATAACACAGCTGAAAATCAATCCGGTAGCCGGGCTGCCGCAATTTGCGCGATATCGAGCAGTTGCGGTGGCTTTTCGGACGCGGCTGCGAGGCCGTCGCGGAACATGGTGTTGCAGAACGGGCAGGCGGCGGCGACGATGTCCGCCCCGGTGGCGACCAGTTCCTTGGCCCGTTCGTGATTGACGCGGCTCCCTTTTTCCTCTCCGAGGAACGCCAGTCCGCCGCCGGCGCCGCAGCAGAAACTGCGTTCGCCGTGGCGCGGGGCTTCGACCAGATGGCCGGCCTGCGCGGCGACCTGCCGGGGTTCGTCGTAGACGTCCTGGTAGCGCCCGAGGTAGCAGGGGTCGTGGTAGACGACGCGTTTGGAGTCCGGTTTGCCGGTGACGGGGAGGCGGGCGAGGAGGGTGCTATGGTGCTCGATGGGGATGTTGGCGCCGAATTCCTTGTAGTCCTCACCGAGCGTGCGGACGCAATGAGGGCAGGTGCTGAGGACTTTGTTCGCCTTTTCGAGGGCGGTGATGTTCTGCTCGGCCAGGGTTTGGAAAAGCAGATCGTTGCCGAGCCGGCGGGCGGAATCGCCCGAGCAACGCTCCTTTTTCAGCACGCCGAAGGTGATGTTGTGGTGGCGGAGCACTTTGACGAGCGAGGTGACGATCTCGCGACCCTGCGGATCGTAGCTGCCCATGCAGCCCATCCAGAGGGCATACTCCTGGGTGCCATCGAAGAGCGGCAGTTCCAGTTTCTTGACGAACTTGTCGCGCTCGGACGCGGAGAAGCCCATGGGGTTCCCGTAGCGTTCCAGGTTGCGGAAGAGTTTGCCGCCATGGTCGTCTTCCCAGGCGCCCGTGTTCACGGCGCCGCGGCGGAGGCCGATGATGATGGGCAGGTGTTCGATGCCAACCGGACACTGATTTTCGCAGGCGCCGCAGGTGGTGCATTGGAACACGTCCTCCTGGGCGATGTGCTTGCCGAGGAGGCTTTCTTCGCCCTGGACCCCGAACTCGTTCAGGTGGGAGCGCATGCCGAGGATGATCTCTTTGGGGTTGAGCGCTTTGCCGGTATTGTTGGCCGGGCAGTGTTCGGTGCAACGGCCGCATTCGACGCAGGAGAACGCCTGGAGCGTGAGAAGTTGGGTGACGTCTTTGGTGGCGACGAGGCCGAAATCTTCATCACCGTCGAGCGGCGGGATGGCGCTGAACTTACCGCGGGAGAGGAAGACCGTGACGGGGCTGAGAACCAGGTGGAGATGCTTGGTGTGGGGGATGAGCGGGAGGAAGATCAGCAGGGCGGCGGTGTGAATCCACCAGAGGAGATGGTAGGCCAGTTCGGTGGGCTGCAGGATGTAGTCGAGCAGGTAGGTCACCATCAGGGTGAGGATGAGCAAGGCGATGAAGCCGCTTTCATAGCTGACCTTGCCCAGCCACTTTGGCCGGACGACCATGCGGCGAATGGCGAGTCCGGTGATGGAAAGGGCGACGGCGATGGCGAAGCAGGCGGCCAGGAGCCCATAGGCGGGGCCGAACCAGCCGTCGTGGAGGGAGAAGAGAGGGAATTGGAGGCCGATGGCGAAGTGGTTGATCGTCACCACACCGAATGCGCAGAAGCCCCAGAAAAGGAACGCGTGGGCGATGCCCGGGAGAGGCCGTTCCCGGATGACCTTGGCCTGGCAGATGACTTCCCAGAAGAGTTCTTTGAATCGGGGCCCGAGCGGGGTGAGCGAGAAGCCTGGGTCTTTCCGGGCCGCCTTGATCAGCCTGGTGACGCGGTTCACCCGTTGCAGGAATATAAAAAGCGCCGCCGCCAGGATGGGGGCGAAGATCAGGGTCTCGACAGGATGCAAGCGTTCCATCACTACCACGCTACACTATGATTTCGGAGGAGCATTCGTGCGGTTTCTTGTTTCCGGTGCGGCTGGGTTTGTCCCGTCCCACCTGTGCGACCTGATTTTGAGTCAGGGACACCAGGTGATTGGCGTGGACAACTTCCTTACGGGCAGTGCCCGTAATATCGCCCACCTGACCGGAAATACGGATTTTCGATTTGTCGAGGCCGACGTGTGCCAGCCTCTGCCGGATGTTGGGCCGGTAGATTGTGTGATTCACGCCGCATCCCCGGCGAGTCCAAAAGATTACTACGAATTTCCGATCGAGACGCTGGATGTGGGTTCGATCGGCAGCCGGAATCTGTTGGAGTTGGCGCGGGCGAACGGGGCGAGGTATCTGGTGACGTCGACTTCGGAGTGCTATGGGGACCCGTTGGAGCATCCGCAGGTGGAGACGTATTGGGGCAATGTGAACCCGGTGGGGCCGCGCTCCTGCTACGACGAGAGCAAGCGGTTTGCTGAGGCGATTACGATGGCCTATCACCGGAAGTATGGTCTTCGCACGAATATTGCGCGAATCTTTAACACGTATGGGCCGCGGATGAAGCTGGACGACGGGCGCGTGGTGCCGCAGTTTCTGGGCCAAGCGTTGCGGGGCAGGCCGATGACGGTGTACGGGGATGGGGCGCAGACGCGCAGTTTTTGCTACGTTAGTGATCTGGTAAAGGGCTTGTTTATGTTGTCCCAGTCCGATGAGCGGATGCCGGTGAACATCGGCAATCCAGTGGAACGGACCATTCAGCAGTTCGCGGAAGTGATTCAGAAGTTGACCGGGTCGATGTCCAAGATCGTTTTCGAGCCGTTGCCGCAGGATGATCCGAAGCGGCGGAGACCCGACATTTCGAAGGCGAAGCGGGTATTGGGGTGGGAGCCAACGGTTCCGCTCGAAGAAGGTTTGAAACCCACGATCGCCTATTTTCAATCTATTCAAACAGGTGCCATAGCATGAGACTTTTTTGCGCGTTTCTTTTCCTGACTGCCGGTTTTCTGTTCGCCGAAGACGTGAACCAACCCGCGCCAGAGCTGGAAATCAAGATGGAAAACGGCCAGATGGTGAAGCTGAGCCAGTACAAGGGCAAGCCCGTGGTGCTGGAGTTCTTCTCCACCGTTTGTCCGCACTGCCAGAAATCGGCGGAAGGCCTGGAGAAGGCCATGCGGGCGTATGCCGCCAAAGGCGTGCAGGTGATTTCGGTGACGACCGATGAGAACCAGCGCAAGGATTTTCAGGAATTCCGGAAGAAGTACGGTGCCACCTATCCGATGGGCTCTGTCGGGAATCAGGAAGCCTACCGGTTTTTCGGCTTATCCGTGATGCGGCCATTCTACGTGCCGACGTTTGCCTTCATCGACAAGGCCGGTGTGATCCGGGAACGGTTCATCGGTGGTCTGATTCAGAACAATCCAAACGCCGGGCCGGCCGCTGAGTACGCGGAACTGACCAAACATATCGACGCGCTGCTTAAACCGGCGCCGGTGAAACCCGCGGCTGCTGCTCGTCCGGCTGGAGCTCCGGCTGCAGCAGCGGCAAAGCGCTAACCCAGACCTTCTCCGCGGCGCCGCGTCCTAGTGGGACGTGGCGCCCGTTGTGTTTGAGTGTGATGGTATGGTCGACGTTGCGCGCGACCATTTCCACCAATGCGCCCGGCTTGATGCCTAGGCCGTCGAGATATTCCAGTAGTCCCCGATCCCGCTCGAAGACGCTGACGACAGCGGCCTGACGGCCTGGGGCGAGGTCGTGCAACGCGACGAGGCCGCGCTCGAGTCTGTCCTTTTTCGATTCGAGTCCAAGGGCGAAGCCATGGGGGCATGTCTTGTCGTCGCCGAGCTTTTCGGCGAGCCTGGCTTCGAAATCGGCGGAGACGGCATGCTCCATCTGTTCGGCTTCGTCGTGGACTTTGTACCACTCCATGCCGAAGATTTCGGTGAGCATCCGCTCGATCAGGTAGTGTCGACGGATGAGGCGTTCGGCAATTTCACGGCCTGCGGTGGTGAGGGAGATGCGCCCATTGCGGGCGACTTCGATGAGGCCATCGCGGCGAAGGCGGCGGGTCGCCATGGTGACGGCCGGCGCGGAAACATCCAGCCAACGGGCGAGCGTGGCGGCGATGACGAGTTCGCCCTCGGCCTCGGCCTCGGCGATCGCCTTCACATAGTTCTCCTTGGAGATGGTGATTCGCACGCAGTTTTAGTTTAGCGTGGTGCGCCGGGGAATGACCGGCGCACCAACGGCATCACAGTGCCATCGAGATTTGCTGGAGTGTGCCGGCGAGAGAAGCCAGCTCGGTGGCGGCCTCCTGTGTAGCGGACGCCCCTTTCGACGTTTCCCGAGCCGCCGTGGCCACGCCGCCGATCGTATCAACGATCTCCGCGCTGCCCCTGGCGGCTTCGGCGATGTTGCGGCTCATTTCTGTCGTGGTTGCGGTCTGTTCTTCGACAGCCGAGGCGATGTTGTTCGAGATATCGTTAATTTGATTAATCACTTCGCTGATCTGGCTGATCGCGGCGACCGCTCCCGTTGTGTCTCCCTGGATCGCCTCGATCTTCTGGCTGATGTCTTCGGTGGCTTTGGCGGTCTCTTTGGCCAGCTCTTTTACTTCATTGGCCACCACCGCGAAGCCCTTCCCTGCTTCTCCGGCGCGGGCCGCCTCGATGGTCGCATTGAGGGCGAGCAGGTTTGTTTGTTGGGCGATCGAGGTAATTACCTTGATGACCTTGCCGATCTCCGTACTGCTGTCGCCGAGTTTGCTGATGGTCTGGTTCGTATTCTCCGCCACCTTGACGGCTCCGCTGGCCACACGAGCCGCTTCACTGGCGTTCTTTGCAATTTCCCTGATGCTCGCGGTCATTTCCTCTGTGCCGGACGCAACGGTTTGTACGCTTTTGCTCACCTGCTCCGATGCGGCGGAGACGAGTGTGGCCTGGGAGGAGGTTTCCTCCGCGCTGGAGCCCATCATTTGACTGACGTCGCTGAGGTTTTGAGAAGACGTCGTGAGTGACTCGACGACTCTGGTCATCTCGATCCGGGCCTTTGCCTGGGTGGTGATATCGGTCGCGTACTTCACGACTTTGCCTGGTTTACCGTTCAGGTCGAGAATCGGGTTGTAAGATGCCTGGATCCAAACTTCGCGGCCACCTTTGCCGATCCGTTTGTACTCAGCCGCCTGAAACTCACCGCGGTTCAATGCTGCCCAGAAATCGCGATAGGTGTCCCCGCCGCGGTCCTTGGTGTCTACGAACATGCTGTGATGCTTTCCCTGGATTTCCGCGAGGGTATAACCCAGGGTCAGCATTTTCTCATCGAAGGATGAGCCTAAAGGAATGAGATGGTGACTGGGGCTCCTTTCGTTGATTGTGTGTAGTGCGACGA
>JBIKOG010000100.1:0-26297 GCA_044358225.1 Bryobacteraceae bacterium
CCCCCGCGTTTCCGTTCGTCTGGTTGAGGCACAATCATGACCACCCAGGAAACCAACGAACTCTCCCTCTCCTCCCCCCGCCCGAAGGCCACCCGGTAACGCCCATGGCCTCCGCCCTCGCCGCTCTCGCCCGGCTCTTCAAACACCACGGCCTCCCCCTCGGCCCCGATGGCATCCGCCGCGCCACCGGCCTCGCCCAGCCCGATCTCGACCCCGTTCTCCTCCTATACACCGCGCGCCAATGCGGCTTCGAAGCCATCCCGCTCTCGGGCGGTTTCGACGATCTCCCCGAACTCTCCCTCCCCGCCATCGTCGTCCTCCACGGTAATCAGTACCGCGTCCTCGAGTCCCTCCATGCCGACGCCGTCACGCTCAACGGCCCCACCCGCCTTTCCCGCGAGGAATTCGAAAAACAGTGGACCGGCGACGTCTTCGCCGTCACGCCCGACCCCGAAGCGGAAGCCCAACGTCAGACGCTGCTCGCCAACGCCACCCCGCTCCGCCACTCCGCCCGCACGCTCGGCGTCGCCCCCTTCCAACCCGCCCGCCTCTTATTCCTAGCCGCCCTCCCGCTCATCGCCGTCTCGCCCTTGATCGGCTTCAATCTCGCCGCCAGCCTCTGGATGGCCGCCTTTCCCCGCGGCTGCTCCAAGTGCCGCGCCAACGCCTCTCTCTCCGGTGGGATCCCGCTCCCCTGGCTCGGCACCGCCACCTACGCCGCCCTCCTGGCCTTCCCCAACCCGCTCCTCCTCTGGGCCGCCGCCGGTGCCCACGCCGCCCTCGTCGCCCGCCTCGCCCAAGCCCGCTCGGCCTGTTACCCCTGCCTCGCCATCGCCCTCTCCGCCTGGACCGCCACCGCCCTCACCAACGAACTCCACCCCCTCATCGCCGCCACGGCAGCCATAAGCACCTACGCCGTCCTCGCTTTCGCCAACCGCCGCGCCGAGCAGCAAACCACGAAAGCCCTCGAACAGATCGTAGCCAACGCCAACAACAACGAAGCCCCTCGCCTCGTCGTCTACACCCGCCGCCAATGCCCCGTCTGCTTCTACTTCAAAACCCTCGTCAAGCCCGCCCTTGCCGAAGTCTACACCGTCGACGAACACGACGCCGCCTCCCTCCCCATCACCGTCCCCCTCTTCGTCCTCACCGGCCCCAAACCGCGTATACTGCCCGAAATGGCTACAGACGAAATGTTCGACACTCTCGCCGCCGCCCTGGAACCCGCCGCATGACCGAAGAACAAGCCCTCGCCGCTCACGAAGCCGCCCAACAACTCCAGCTCGACGGCCGCCACACCGAAGCCCTCGAAGCCCTCCACCCCATCGTCGACTATTTCGCCAACGATCCCCTCGACCTCGCCAACGTCCTCTGCGACCGTGCCGACTCCCTCCTCGAACTCTGCCGTTACACCGAAGCCGAAACCGAAACCGCCCGCGCCGTGGCGCTCGTCGAGCCCCTCCTCGATCAACTCGACCCCGAAACCCGCGGCCTCCTCGCCATCCGCGCCTACAACCTCCACGGCCGTTCCCTCCGCGAACTCGGCCGCTACCCCGAAGCCGCCGAACCCCTCCTAACCGCCATCACCGAAGCCGAACGCGCCAACGGCCCCACGGACCACTCCGTCGCCAGCCAGCTCAACAACTACGGCGTGCTCTGCAAATACTGGGGCCGCTTCGACGAGGGCGAAAAGGTGTACCGCCGCGCCCTCGCCATTCTCGAAGAAATCTACGGTCCCGAGTCCCTCGAAACCGCCACGATCTATCACAACCTCGGGGGCCTCGAACACACCCGTGGTGACTACGCCAAAGGCGAACCCCTCGGCCGCAAGGCCTACGAAATCCGCCGCGCCGCCTTGGGCGAGGACGACGAACACACCATCGCCGACGCCGTCGCCTGGGGCGGCCTCCTCGACGGCCTCGACCGCTTCGACGAAAGCATCCCCATCTACCGCCGCGCCCTGGCTTTTCAGGAGCAACGCTTCGGCCCCGATCACTTCGAAGTAGCCGCGACTCTCAACAACCTCGGCATGGCTCTCGCCAACCAGGGCAACATCGCTGAAGCCCGTCAAATCATGGCCCGCGCCCTCGCCATCAAACAGTCTCTGTTCACCGCGGACCACCCCGAAGTCGTCCTCACCCGCCGCAACCTCCAAGCCGTATTCGCCCTGTAACTACACATCGCCACTTCCCGCAGAGCCATGAAATATCCATGGCTCCAACCGCGCAACCCTGTCAGGAGCGTTCACCAAGAATCGCCCCAATCCACAAGGAGACCCCACATGAAACTCAAAACCAAAATCAAAGCCGGCGCGCTGACCCAGAATCACAACCAAGCCAGCCGCTAACTCCCGTCTAAGTGGCCCTGCTCCCCGGGGCCACTTTTTTTACCGCGCAATGATACGATTCGCGCCCCCCTTTCGTTCGTATCATAGAGGACGATCTTCGCGCGCCCATGCTCCCCACAGCCTTCGCCAAAACGCTCCACGAAATGGAGCGTTCCCGCGCCTCCTCCTCCCTCTGGAAACTCGCCGCCGGCCTCGCTCTCCTCGCCGCCATCGCCTATTGGATGTTCCGCGTCCCCGTAGTCCTCTACGAAACCTCCGCCGACGCCCGCCTGGAAATCGCCTCCGCCGCCGCCGTCGTCCAGGCCCCCCTCACCGGCCGCGTCATCCGGGCCGATCTCGCCCTCGGCCAACACGTCAACGCCGGCGATATCCTCGTCCGCCTCGACGCCCTCCCCGAAGAACTCCGCGCCAACGAAGAAACCACCCGCGCCACCGCCATCCTCCCCGAAATCAAATCCCTCGAAACCCAAATCGCCGCCGAAGAATCCGCCGGCGTCGAGGAACAGCACGCCTCCCAATCGGCCATCGAAGAGGCACGCCTCCGCGTCCGCGAAGCAGAAACCCCAGCCAAACAGGCCGAACTCGAACGCCGCCGCCTCGAACGCCTCAAACGCGAAGGCCTCACCGCCGACCGCGATTACGAACGCGCTCTCTCCGACCTCGAAAAATACGAACGCGCCATCGCCACCGCCCGCGCCGCCATCGCCCGCCTCCAGAACGAACAGCAAACCCGCGAACGCCAACGCGCCGTCCGCGTCGCCGCCATCCGCACCGAAATCACCCGCCTCGAAGGCGGCCGCGCCAACGCCAACGCCTCCCTTCGCCGCGTCACCTACGATGTCGAACGCCGCCTCATCCGCGCCCCCATCTCCGGCACCATCGGCGAAGCCACCGTCCTCCGCTCCGGCAGCGTGTTGAGCGAAGGCGCCCGCATCGCCTCCATCGTCCCCGCCGGCCAGCTCCGCATCGTCGCCTTCTTCCCGCCCCAAGCCGCCTACGGCCGCCTACGCCAGGGTGCCCCCGCCCGCCTCCGCCTGAAAGGCTTCCCCTGGACCGAATTCGGCGCCGTCGAAGCCCGCGTCGCCGAAGTCGCCGCCGAAGAACGCGACGGCCGCTCCCGCGTCGAACTCGACGTCCTCCCCTCCCCAACGCTCCGCGTCAAACTCCACCACGGCATGCCCGGCGAAATCGAAGTCGAAGTCGAACGCACCCCGCCCTACCAGCTTCTCCTCCGAGCCTCCGGTCAGTGGATCACCGCCCCGGCCGCCACCCATTAACCCCATGGCCGACAAATCCAAACGCCGCTGGCTCATCCCCGAAGTCATCCAAACCTCCGCCATGGACTGCGGCCCCGCCGCCCTCAAATCCATCCTCGAAGGCTTCGGCCGCCCCGTCTCCTACGGCCGCCTCCGCGAAGCCTGCCACACTGAAGTCGACGGCACCTCCATCGATACCATCGAAGAAATCGCCCAGCAGCTCGGCCTCAACGCCGCCCAAGTCATGCTGCCGGTCGATCACGTCGTCCACCCTGCCGCCGCCGCACTCCCCTGCCTCGCCATCGTCAAACTCGAAGGCGGCAACCACTTTGTCGTCGTCTGGCGTCGCCACGGCGCCTGGCTCCAAATCATGGACCCCGGCACCGGCCGCCGCTGGACGCCCGTCAAATCCTTCCTCGATCAGCTCTACCGCCACGAACAGGAAATCCCCGCCGGCGCCTGGGAAGAATGGGCCCGCGGCCCCGGCTTAATCGATCCCCTCCGCGCCCGCATGAAAGCCATCGGAGCCCCGTCGGAACTCCTCGATCAAGCCCTCGCCGCCCCCGGCTGGCAGAAGCTCGCCGCCCTCGACGCCGCCGTCTTCCTAGCTAAGTCTCTCAACGAACCCTCCCTCGCCGCCCTCGCCAATCAGCCCGATCTCATCCCCAACGAGTTCTGGCGCGCCCTCCCCGGCGACGAGCCCGATACCGTCAAATTCCGCGGCGCCGTCCTCCTCCAATGCGAAGGCCTCCGTGAAACCAATCTCGACGAACTCCCGCTAGCCCTCCGCGCCTCCCTCGCCGAAAAGCCCCCCCGCCCCATCCGCGAACTCGCCGCCATCGTCCGCGAAGACGGCTGGGGCCTCCCCCTCGCCGCCTCCCTCGCCGCCCTCACCGCCGCCGGCGCCGTGCTCGTCGAATCGCTCCTCCTCCGCGGCCTCTTCAACCTCTCCCCCCACCTCCCCCGCGTCGCCGAACGCGCCGGCGCCGCCGCCATTCTCGTCGCGTTTCTGGTCGCCGTACTCTTCATCGAATGGGCCATGGAGGGCATGTCCCGCACCGCCGGCCGCCGCCTCGAACAGCGCCTCCGCGCCCGCTTCTGCTTCAAAATCCCCCGCCTCGGCGACCGCTACTTCCAAAGCCGTCTCATCTCCGACATGGCCCAACGCGCCCACGCCGTCCAGCTCCTCCGCGGCGTCCCCGCCCTCGCCGCCAACCTCCTGCGCACCGCCGGCTCCCTCCTCGCCACCATCGCCGGCATCATCTGGTTCTTCCCCGCCGCCACCCTCCCCGCCCTCCTCTGCGCCGCCACCGGCGTCCTCCTCCCCGTCTTCGCCCAAAAAATCCTGACCGAACGCGACCACCGCTTCCGCGAATACGCTGGCTCCCTCACCCGCTTCTATCTCGACGCGCTCATGGGCATCGTCCCCATCCGCACCCACGGCGCCGCCCCCGCCCTGCGCAACTCGCAGGGCCACCAGCTCGGCAACTGGGCCCGCGCCGGCCTCCGCACCCAATCGGCGACAGTCGCCCTCACAACCCTCCAACTCGCGTTAGGCTACGGCCTCTCCGCCTGGCTCGTCTTCTCCGCCATGCGCGCCGCCGCCAACCCCGCAGCGCTCTTACTTCTCATCTACTGGGCCCTCTCCCTCCCCGAACTCGGCCGCGCCGTCGCCAGCACCATCTGGCTCTGGCCCGGCCTGCGCAACTCCCTGCTCCGCCTCTTGGAGCCCCTCGGCGCCCCCGAAGAAACCCTAACCGATTCCAACCCAATAACGACCACCCAAACCGGCGGCATCGGCATCCAGATGACGGATCTCCACGTCGCCGTCGGAGGCCACCCCATCCTCTCGGGAATCAATCTGCAAATTAACCCCGGCGAACACATCGGCATCGTTGGCCCTTCCGGCGCCGGCAAGTCGAGCCTCGTCGGCCTCCTCCTCGGCTGGTACCGCCCAACGGCCGGAACCCTCGAAATCGACGGCCAACCCGCCACCGATTCCGCCATCCTCGCCCTCCGCCGCCAAACCGCCTGGGTCGACCCGCAGATCCAGCTCTGGAACGAACCGCTGCTCGACAACCTCCGCTACGGCCTGACGGACGAAACGCCCCTCGAAGCCGGCCGCGTCATCGAACAAGCGAACCTCTCCCGAGTCATCCAAAACCTCCCCGCCGGCCTGCAATCGAAGCTGGGAGAAGGCGGCGCCCAACTCAGCGGCGGCGAAGGCCAGCGAGTCCGCATGGGCCGCGCCTGCGGCAAGCCCGGCGTGCGTCTAACGATCCTCGACGAACCCACCCGCGGCCTCGACCGAGGCCAGCGCGACAGCTTCCTCAACCGTGCAAGAGAGATCTGGCACGACGCCACCCTCCTCTGCATCACCCACGACGTCGCCAGCACAAGGGCCTTCTCCAGAGTCCTCGTAATCGACCACGGCCAAGTGGTCGAGGACGGCGACCCAGCCGAACTCCACGCCAACCCCGACTCCCGTTACCGTCAACTCTGCGACCGCGAAGAACAAGTCCGCAAAGGCCTCTGGAGCGCCGCCCTCTGGCGCCGTTTCGCCATGCGCGACGGAGCCCTATCGGAGGATGTCGCATGATCCCCTTCCACTCCCCCACCGCCGCCCTCCAAGCCATCCCAGCCCACAGCGCCCCCGCAGTCAGCAAACCCGCACCCTCACCGCTCACCACGCGCAACGCCCGCGCCATTCCAGCCCACAGAACCCACGCACCCAGCAACATCGCAGCCAGCCTCACAACAGCCCCGAACAGCACCCGCACAACCCGCGCCATCCCAGCCCACAGCACCCACACACGAATCACCACCCCAGCGGAGCCCCGCTCATGATCCCCGTCCCCTCCCCCGCCGCCGCCCGCCAAGCCCTCCTCTCCCACCTCGGCAACCCCATCGTCGAAAATCTCATCTTCTCCGAAGCCACCATCGCCGAACTCGCCGGCGGCCTCACCGCCCACGCCCCCGCCCTCATCGAACTCAAATCCGGCCAATCCATCGCCGTCCCCGCCCCCGGCCAGGTCCTCGACAACCAAGGCAACCCATCCCCCGCAAAATGGAACACCGTCCGCGAAATCTGGGAAGCCCCCGCCCGCGACGCCGAACGCGCGCTCTTCAAGAACCTCCCCGTCGCCCCCAAAGCCATCGACAAACTCATCGAAAAACGCCTCGCCGATAAACCCATCGCCCGCATCACCCACCTCGCCAGCGCCCCCGGCTCCAGCTTCCCCGCCCAACTGCAAGCCGCCGGCTGGTGGCGCCGCCTCGCCTCTCTCGCCCTCCTCTACACCGCCGCCGACATCGCCGGTCTCCTCGGCTTCGCCCTCCTCGGCCGCGCCGCCTTCACCGGCCGCTGGGACGAAGGCTGGTTCTGGGGCTGGGTCGCCCTCCTCGCCATCTCCCTCCCCCTCCAGGCCGCCTCCTCCTGGATCCAAGGCTGGCTCGCCATCGCCTTCGGCGGCCTCATGAAGCAGCGCCTCCTCGCCGGCTCCCTCGCCATCGATGTCGACAAAATCCGCACCCAAGGCGTCGGCGAACTCTTAAGCCGCGTCCTCGAATCGGAAGCCGTCGAAAACCTCGCCCTCGGCGGCGGCACCCAAACCATCCTCGCCAGTCTCGAACTCATCGTCGCCGCCTACGTCCTCACCCTCGGCGCCGCCCCGATGCTCTGCCTATCCCTCTTCCTCGCCTGGGGCACAGCCGTCACAATCGCCACCGCCCTCTACGCCCGCCGCCGAGGCGCCTGGATGCGCTCCCGCAACAGCCTCACCGAAAAACTCATCGAAAAGATGAACGGCCACCGCACCCGGATCGCCCAGCAACCCGCCCCTCTCTGGCACACCGCCGAAGACGCCGATCTCTTCGCCTATAACCGCGTCGCCGAGCGCATGGACTCGCTCCACGCCGCCCTCACCGCCGTCGGCCCCCGAGGCTGGCTCGCCCTCGGCATGGCCGCCGTCGGCCTCGAATTCGCCCGTGGCCAGGCCACTACCGAAGCCGTCGCCATCGCCACCGGCGGCGTCCTCCTCGGCTATCAGGCCCTCCGCCACTTCGCCTTCGGCCTCGGCCAATGCGCCGGCGCCTGGCAAGCCTGGGAGTTAATCAAGGACCTCTTCCGCGCCGCCGGCGACGAAAAGCCCGCTCCCCCCGAACAGTCCATCGCCCCCTCCGGCAAAGTCCTCGAAGTCCGCGATCTCTCCTCCGCCTACCCCCGCAACGACCGCAAAGTCCTCGCCAATTGCGCCATGGAAATCCGCCCCGGCGACCGCATTCTCCTCGAAGGCTCCTCCGGCAGCGGCAAATCCACCTTCGGCAACATCCTCGCCGGCCTCCGCCCCGCCACCGTCGGCCACCAAGCCTGGCGCCGTCGCATCGCCACCGCCCCCCAGTATCACGAAAACCACATCATGGCCGCCCCCCTGCAGTTCAACCTGCTCATGGGCCGCAACTGGCCGCTCGCCCCCGGCGACGCCGAAGCCGCCTGGGACGTCTGCCAGGAACTCGGCCTCGGCCCCCTGCTCGACCGCATGCCCGCCGGCATCATGGAAATGGTGGGCGACACCGGCTGGCAACTCTCCCAAGGCGAGCGCAGCCGCGTCTACCTTGCCCGCGCCATCCTCCAAAACGCCCCCCTCGTCATCCTCGACGAAAGTTTCGCCGCCCTCGACCCGGAAACCTTGGAAACCTGCCTCAACTGCGTCCTCCGCCGCGCCCCAAGCCTCATGGTCATCGCGCACCCATAAAAAATTGAAGTCCCGGTGATCGATTCCGCTCAAAGATTCCGCACTGTCGAGCAGCATGAAACTCAAAACCAAAATCAAAGCCGCTGGCGTCCGTCACAACCACAACCAAACCGCTACGGCTCAGTAAGCGCCGCCGCCAGCAGCACAATCTGCTTCGTCCCAATCCGCGCCGACTCAACATCGCTCCACTCCCGCAGCGTATGGTTGTCCCCGCCATACCCGCGCCCCACCGACACTGACGGAATTCCATTCACACCCCCACATTGGCATCCGTCGACCCCGACGCAATCGCCTCATTCCCAGCCAAAATCTTCACCCCCAAATACCGCTGCACATCCACCGCCGTCTGCACAATCGGATGCCGCCGCGCCCCGGCCAACTGCTCCGGCCGCCCCCCCCGCCTCCGATTTCTGTATCCACTCCCGCGCAAACTCCACCTTCTGCGCCCGCGCCGCCGCATCGCACTTGGACACAATCGCATCGTCCAACGTCGCCAGCAGCTGCTTATCCACCGTCCGCAAATCCACCGTAAACGTCACCTCCTGCGGCACCGCGTTCACCACATTCCCCGCCGACATCATCCCCCCCACGTTATACACCGCTGAGACCTCCTCCGCCTTGTCCGGCAGCGGAACCGTGTAAATCTCGCTAATGCACCGCGCCGCCGCCAACACCGGATTTGGCACCCCGCGCGACCGGTTCGTGTGCGCCCCCGGCCCCGTAAACTTCATCTTCGACCAATAGATCCCCAACGCCCCATAATTCACCGGCCCCAAAGCCCCGTCCATCCCCACCAACAAATCCGCCACCCCCTTGTTCCGCTCCAGCCACGCATACATCCCCTTCAACCCCACCTCCTCCTGCACCGTCGCCAGGAACACAATGTCCCCCCGCGTCTTCATCTCGGCGTCCCGCATCGCCCGGATCACCTGCAGTAAACTCGCCACCGACGTGCTGTTATCCCCCACCCCGGGCGCATACAGCCGTCCGCCCTCCCGCCGCACTTTCACATTGGTCCCCGCCGGAAACACCGTGTCCATGTGCGCCGCAAACACCACCGTCGGCCCGCCCCCGGTCCCCTTCCGCCGCGCCTCCACGTTCCCGCTCGCGTCCACCGTCGCCCGCAGCCCGGCCTTCTCAAACTCCGCTTTTACATACGCCGCCCGCGCCTGTTCCTGTCCCGATGGCGCCGGAATCTCAGTGATCTTGATCCACTCCGCCACCTGCTCTTCAAAGTGGGCGTCAATAAAGCTCAGCGCCCGCTTCACGTCCGCCCGCTCGGCCACCGCCGGCGAAAACTTCGTCGGATACCCCGTCTGCCCCAACGCCGCCACCGCCGCAAACACCACCACCAGGAACCGTTTCATCCCCAAAGTGTAGCGACTCTCAATACACCTTACTCGCCTCGCACTCAACCGCCACACTCTCCCCCACCCCCGACACCAGATTCCCCAACGACGCCGAACCCGACATCGCCGTCGCCAACGCCTCCACACACTCCCCGTCCAAGGCCTGCCCCGCGTCTTTCCGCATAATCCCTAAAACAGTCTCCAACGGCAACGCCTCCCGGTACGGCCGCCGCGCCGCCAGCGCGTCATACACATCGGCCACCGCCAACACCCGCGACGGCAGATCCAGTTTCGTCTCGTCGTAGCTCCGGAAATACCCCCGTCCGTCCAACCGCTCGTGATGGCACGCCGCCACCTCGCTCAACCGCTGGAACTTCGGAATCCGCCGCAGAATCTCCCACGAATAGTACGGATGTTGCTTCACCACCGCCCACTCTTCGGCGTCCAGTTTCCCCGGCTTCTCCAGAATCGAATTCGGCACGCTCAGCGTCCCGATGTCGTGCAACAGCCCCGCCCGCCGCAGCAGCGTCACCTCTTCCGATGTCATCCCCAGCGTCTCAGCTATCCGCACCGCCGCCTCCGCCACCCCGTTCGAATGCCGGAACGTAAACGGCGACTTCGCGTCCACCACCTCCGCGAACGCCCCGCAGATCTCATCCACCCGCGCCTCGGTCAAAAACAGACTCGTCTCCACCGGCTCCAACGCCCACACATCCGCCAGCAAGGACGACGACTCCAACCCCTCCCACAACGCGCCCCGTCCCGCCAGCGATTCCACCGCCCGCACCAACGCCGGGTCAAACCATCGCCCCGCCCGCTCCCGCACCACCTCCACCGCCCGCGTCTCCCCCGCCTCCCGCCAAAATACCTCCAGCGTCTGGCACAGCAGCGCAATCCGCGAATACAGCGGAATCGCCTCCCCCTCCAGATGCTCCGGATACCCCGCCCCGTCCCACTGCTCGTCCAGCGAATGAATCCCCGCCGACACCCGCTCGTTAAACCCCATCCGCCGGGCAATATTCGCCCCGCGCTCACACCGTATCTTCACCAGCTCCGTCGAATCCGTCTTCCGCTTCACCGCCGCCCGCGCCAGCGTCGCCACCCGCTCCAGGAACGGCCGCCCCACCCCCACATGGCTCACCGCATACTGCATGCTCTCGAAACCCACCCGCGTCCAATCGGTGGTCTTCACATCACGCTTCGCCCGAATCTCATCTCCCGCCACAATGTGAAACAATCGCGACGCATTACTGCTGCACCCTGCGTCCTTAATCAACAAGGCATAGTACAGCTCCGCCCGGTCCGCCACCGCCATCCCAATCTCCGCCGCCAACCGCATCCCCAAGATACAAACCCGCGCCGAATGGCCCATCGGCTGCCCCTCGGTCAAATCCAGCGCATATGACAACGCCGCCACCATCTCCGCGACTTTCACGTGTTCCAACGGCGCTCTCCTTTGTAACCTATCGGCAGAATCCAGCCCCCCTTTAGACAGTTAGAATAAAGTGTGAACTCTGCATTTCCCCTCTTGCTTTTGTTCGCGTCTATTCTCACCGCGCAGCCCGCCATTCGCTGGGAAAAACTCCTCACCAAGCTCCGCCAGCCCACCCACGCCACCGCCGCACGCGACGGCTCAAACCGCCTCTTCATCGTCGAACAGGAAGGCATCGTCAAAATCCTCGCCGCCGGCGAACTCCTCCCCACCCCCTTCCTCGATATCAAATCTAAAGTCCAATACGGCGCTGAACTCGGCCTCCTCAGCATTACCTTTCCCCCCAATTTCGCCGAAAAACAGTACTTCTACGCCTACTACATCGACAAAGATAAATCCGTCACCATCTCCCGCTTCCACCTCTCCGAAGACCCCAACGTAGCCGACCCCGACACCGAATCCGTCATCCTCTCCATCCCCCAACCCTTCGGCCAGCACAACGGCGGCATGGTCGCCTTCAGCCCCATCGACGGCATGATGTACATCGCCACCGGCGATGGCGGCTTCGAAATCAAACCCGGCGACGAATTCATCCCCGATCCCCTCAACTCCGCCCAACGCACCGACACCCTCCTCGGCAAAATCCTCCGCATCGATACCGAATCCGGCGTAGAACCCTACGCCATCCCAGCCTCCAACCCAAAGGTCGAAGGCGCCCGCCCCGAGATCTGGGCCACCGGCCTCCGTAACCCCTGGCGCTTCTCCTTCGACCGCGCCACCGGCGACCTCTTCATTGGCGACGTCGGCAACGCCTTCCGCGACGAAATCAACTACGAACCCGCCGGCACCCCCGGCGGCCGTAACTACGGCTGGAGCGCCCGCGAAGGCTCCGGCTGCGCACCCGAGTTCGATTGTCCCGACGTTCCCAATCTCACCCCGCCCCTCTACGAATACGCCCACGAAGAGGGCTGCTCCGTCACCGGAGGCGTCGTCTACAGAGGGTCCAAATACCCCTCCCTCCAGGGCATCTATCTATTCGGAGACTTCTGCAACTCCATGATCTGGGGCCTCCGCCAAACCGAAGAAGGCTGGAAGCAATACGCCTTCGGCACACCGGAAGGCCTCCTGGTTTCCTTCGCTGAAGACGAGGACGGCGAAGTCTACATCGTCGACTACGACGGCAATCTCCTCCGCCTCACCGTGCCCGAACCGGAACCCATCGCGATCATCGAAGAACCTTCAACGGCCCGCGTCCAGCCCCGCATCCCCCGGCGCGCCAAAAAGTAACCGCCGGAAGATCGACTCCCGAATCTCGGCCTCCATCGCCCCAGCCGCCTCCTGCCGCAACCGCACCTGCCGCGATACCGCAGCATGCAACCGGTGCAGCAACTCCGCCACCCTCGCCTCGTCCTCGTTCCGGTACGGCCGCCCGAACATCGCCACCTTGCACGGCTCCTGCACATACACCGTATCGTGCCCCAACCCGAACTCCAGACACAGACGCGCCCCGCCCGTCCCCGGCACACGATAGAACCGCACCCGCACCAGATTGAACGTCGTCGCGTAACCGCCCGTCTCCGCCTCCTGCCACTCCATCCCGGCCGGCACTCGCTCGCTCTCCTGCAACAGGTAGCCAACCACGTACATCTCGTTCACCGGCATCCTACTCGATCATCGGCCAACTCACCCCCATCCGGCCAACGAAAAACTTCTATCGTGCCGATCAGTTTTTTTTCGCACCGCCAACCCTACGCCAATCCAGCCCGAAACCGCCCCGCAATCTCCCCGGGCGTCGCCCGGTTCCACGTCTCATTCACCGCCACCGTAAACCGCCCGCCCACCGGTGCTCCCAGCGTCAATCCAGCCGCCGACACCTTCCGCGCATACGCCCCCGCCTCCACCCCCGCCACCCGCAAATAGAACAGGTTCGACCCATTCGCCACCCGCTCCACCGCCAGCCGCCGCTCCCCAGCCAGTGCCGAAATCACCACCTCCCCGCACTGCACCGCCCGCCCCAGCCGCTCCGCAAAACCCTTCTGAAAATGCATCGCCACCGCCGCGAACGGCCACGCCTCGTGCTGCCCCCCGCCAAACATTCGCCGCGCATGGAACAGGTCCGCCAACAACTTCCGCGGTCCCGCCAATATCGCCCCGCTAGCCGCGTTGAAGTACTTATAAGTCGACACATACACCGTATCGAACATCGCCGCATACTCGCGCACCGGCCGCCCGCCGTACGCCGCCGCAATGTACAACCGAGCCCCGTCCAGGTGCAGGCCAATCCCCTTCCCCCGCGCCCACGCCGTCATCCGCTGCATCTCCGCAAAATCAAACATCTCCCCCGTCCGCCGCCGCACCGGCGTCTCAATCTGCATCGCCCCGATCGGCGCCTTCACACGCCCCCCGTCCCCCCGCGCCAGCCACTCCTCCACCTCTTCCACCCGGAACGTCGCCCGCCCCATCGCCATCGGAATCATGTGCAGCCCGCTCAACGTCTGGCAACAATCCCCGCAGTCGTTAAACAAGTGGCTCTCCCCCTGCACCACCACGCGCCGCTTCTCCCCCGCCAGCATTCGCACGGCCATGTGGTTCGCCAACGTCCCCGTCGGCATCCAAACGGCGGCTTCTTTTCCCAACTCCGCCGCCATCCGTTCCTCAAACTCCCCCACCACCCCGCCCAGCGAAAAGAAGTCCGCCTTCACGCCCCCGGCGAGCGTATGCAGCAACTCGGCATAGGCAACTGGCGAAAGCGCCATCCCATCCCCAGTCCCCAGTACCCGAGGAGCGTCAGCTGCAACCGCCCCCTGTGCCAACCCAGCCATCACCGGCGTGCTAAGAAATCCTCTGCGCTTCATGCGCAAAATCCTACCACGCCGGCCCCCGCTACACCCAGAACTTCACGTACGGCGGCGCCCCCGGTTGCGCCGCCGCCACACGGTCGGCCTCCAGCGTATCCGCGCAATCCGGCCCGTCCGGATAGATGTACCGCCCCACAAACTCCTCCTCCATCTCCAACCCCCAACCCGCGGCCGTTGGCAGCACCCAGTGCCCGTCCCGCACCACCAGCGGGTTCTTAAACACCCCAGCCTGCAGGAATTCCAAATACTCCAACCACCGCCCCTCACTCCCAAACCACGCCTGGTCAAAGATCGACATCGGCCCCACCAGCTGCCCCAACCCAATCCCCCCGCTATGCGGACACACCGGCACGCCGAACTTCGCCGCCATCGCCACAATCGCGAACAACTCGTTCACCCCGCCCACGCGCGCCCCGTCAATCTGGCAATGCGTCAACCCGCCCCCGGCCAGCAGCTGCTTAAACGTCACCGCGTCCGGAGCCTGCTCTCCCCCGGCCACGCCCATCCCCACCGGTGCCAGCGCCTCCCGCAACTTCGCATACCCCATCACATCGTTGTAAGCAATGGCTTCTTCAATGAACAACAACTTATACTCCGCCAGCTCCAACATGTAACTCGCCGCGTTCTTCCAATCTCCCAAATTCTGATTCGCGTCCGTCAATAACAACGCGTCCGGCCCCGTCGCCGCGCGCATCGTATCCAGCATCCGCCGGTCCTCGTCCAGCGCCCGCGCCCGGTCGTACTGTTGCCCCCGCCCGACTTTGGCCTTAAAAGCCCGTGTGCCCTGTTTATAAAGGCCCGAACAGAGATCATGGACCTCCGTCAAAGGCCGCCCGCTCCACCCGGCGGTACTGTAAACCCGAACGCCCTGCTGCTCCAACCGCGCCAGATTCCCGGCCTTCGCCCCCTCCCGCTCCTGTAACATGGCGAGTAACTCATCTTCCGTCAACACATCCCGCAAATGATGGAAGTCAATACACTGAACAATCTTCTCCGGCGGCAGGCTCGTTAACAGCCGCCACATCGGCACGCCTTCACTTTTGGCCCACAAATCCCACAAGGCGTTGATAATCCCGCCCACGGCCATCCGATACGTGCCAAGCGCCAGCCACCGCAGTTGATGATGCTCCGCCAGCGCCTGCGCAAACAACCCCGGCTCCGCCTGGAACTCCTCCAGCGTCCGCCCAACCACAAACCGCCGCAACGCCTCCACCGCCCCCGCCTGGATCTGCGTCCCATCCCCGATCGTGAAGATCAACGACCGCCCTTCCAGCCCCCCATCCGTCCGCAACACCGGAATCACACACGAATAATTCGGCGCCAAATGCCGCGGGTCGCTGCCCGCCATACCCAGCCGAACAGTAGGATAGCGAATGTCCAGAACGTCGAGCGAAATGATCTTTTGCATGAATGTCCCTCCATAATATCCCGCCCAACGCCGTTCCCGGTGCTGCAAACACATGGCTGGATAAGCTACACTCCGGCTAATCCAATGCTTCGTAACGTCGCCGTCTCGCTCATCCTGTTCTCTGCATTGCTCCCCGCCCAGCCCCAGGCCTCCATCTCCGGCACAGTAACGGACTCCTCCAGCGCCGTCGTCCCCGCTGCTGAAGTTACTCTCACCGAAACCCGCACCGGAATCATCCAGCGAACCGCCTCCAACACCTCCGGAGTCTATACATTCCCCTCTCTCCCCTCCGGCGCCTACACCCTCGCCGCCTCCCGCCCCGGCTTCCAGAAATTCGTCCTCACCGGCATCACCCTGGAAGTCGGCGCCCGCCTGTCCATCGATGCCAAACTCGACATCAGCGCCACCGCCGAAGTCGTCGAAGTCTCCGCCGAAGCTACGCAAATCCTCACCGAACGCTCCACCTCCGTTGGTGGCGTCGTCAACGCCAAACAGGTCCTCGCTCTCCCCCTCGTCAACCGCAACGTCCTCGCCCTGGCCACCCTCCAGGCCGGTACCCTCGGCGAAAGCTTCTCCGGCACCCGCCGCGGCGCACTGAATATCTCCCTCGATGGCATCAACGTCCAGGACAACCGCATCAACAGCGGCGTCGCCTCCACCATCTCCATCACCACCGATCGCATCGAAGAGTTCCGCATCGTCACCTCTCCAGCCGATGCCGAGTTCGGCCGTGGCGTCGGCCAAATCCAGGTCATCTCCCGCTCCGGCACCAACAGGTTCTCCGGCTCCCTCTTCGAGTTCCACCGCAACACCGCCTTCAACGCCAATAACTGGTTCAACAACCAGCGCGGCTCCGACGCCTCCGGCGCCCCCATCTCCCCCCGCCCCGTCCTGCTCCGCCATCAGTTCGGCGGCCGCGTCGGCGGCCCCATCATCAAAAACAAAACCTTCTTCCACTTCAACTACGAACAGCTCATCCAGCGCACCTCCACCGCCATCACCCAAACCGTCCTCACCGAACCCGCCCGCCGCGGCCTCTTCCGCTACTTCTCCGGCATCCGCAATGCCAATGCCGACGCCGCCGTCCCCACCGTCGACCTCGCCGGCTCCCCCCGTCCCCCCACCGCCAACGCCGCCCTCCAGTCCGTCAACCTCTTCACCATCGACCCCCAATTCCGCGGCCGTTCCGACCCCTCCGGCCGCATGGCCGCCTTCATCGGCGCCACCCCACTCCCCAACAACTTCCGCTTCGGCGACGGCCTCAACACCGCCGGCTACACCTGGAACCGCCCCGCCGGCGACGACTTCAAACAATGGGTCCTCAAGCTCGATCACAACTGGACCTCCCGCGAACGCTCCTCGGTCTCCTACTCCCGCGAAGCCACAGACGCCTCCAACGGCTTCCAGCCCCAGCGCTTCCCCACCGCCCTCGGCGGCAAGTATGGCGACAACGCCTCCACCCTCTCCGTTCGCCACGTCTCCACCCTCTCCTCCAACTCCATCAACGAATTCACCGCCGGCTTCCAACGCCCCCGCGTCCGCTTCTTCAGCCCCTGGGAAGTCTACGGTACCGACAAGGTCCTCCCCTTCAACGGTGCCCAACCCTTTCTCCCCATCCTCGCCTCCGTCACCAATCCCATCGAGGACCAGGACGCCCAGGGCCGCATCACCCCCGTCTACTCCTACGCCGATACCTTCTCCCGCTACTCCGGTAAACACGCCCTCAAGGCCGGCGCCGAAGTCCGCTGGGTCTCCTCCAACGGCTTCAACTCCTTCTCCGTCATCCCCCGCTACAACCTCGGCAGCGGCGTGCTGAACAACGCCGCCATCGCCGCCGTCCCCGGCATCGTTGCCAACAACGGCGTCGCCACCAATATCCTCAACGACCTCACCGGCACCCTCGCCAACATCAACCAGGCCTTCAACGCCGTCGACGCCAAGTCCCCCCGCTTCCTCTCCGGCGAACCCCGCCAGCGCACCTGGCGCCAGCGCGAAATCTCCTGGTTCGCCAAAGATGATTGGAAAGTCACCCCGTCCCTGACCCTCAACCTTGGCGTCCGCTGGGAATACTACGGCGTCCCCTACGAAGCCCTCGGCCGCATGGCCGCCCTCACCACCGGTTCCGCCGGCATCTTCGGCCTCTCCGGCACGGACTTCTCGGCGCTCTATAAACCCGGCGTCCTCACCGGCTCCACCTCCGCCTATGAAACCGTCGGCCCCCGCAGCGCCAACCCCGGCAAACAGATCTTCGCCGGCGACTACAACAACTTCTCCCCCTCCGTCGGCCTCACCTACGCACTCCCCTGGTTCGGCAAGGACAAGACCGTCTTCCGCGCCGGCTACGGCATCGGCTACGAACGCAACTCCATCCGCAATCTCGACGTCTTCACCGCCGACATCCCCGGCATGCGCATCGTCAATAACTTCCGCTCCTCCGGCCTCCTCAGCCTGGCGAATGCCCCGCAAGTCACGCCCAACGGCGCCCCCTTCGCCCCCGTCGCGCTCACCGATCGTGGCCTCACCGCCTACTCCTACGATTCCGGCCTCCGCACCCCCTACATCCAGAACTGGAACTTCAGCCTCCAACGCGCTCTCCCCGCCCGCCTCTCGCTCGACGTCCGCTACGTTGGCAGCAAAGGCACCCGCCTCCTCCGCGCGTCCAATATCAACGAAACCAACATCTTCGAAAACGGCATCCTCGACGCCTTCCGCCTCGCCCAGTCCGGCCGCGAAGCCCCGCTCTTCGACCGCATCTTCAACGGCCTCACCCTCTCCGGCCGCACCGTCGGCACCAACATGACCGGTGCCGAATACCTGCGCCTCCAGCAAACCGCCAACCTCGCCGCCCAGTCCGTCGGCGGCGTCGCCGATTTCATCAACCGCTCCACCATCGCCGGCCTCCCCGGTCAACTCCTCCGCCGCGCCAACCTCCCGGAAAACTTCGTCGTCGCCAACCCCCAATTCGCCAGCGCCCTCCTCCTCGGCAACTACGCCAACTCCACCTATCACTCCCTCCAGGTCGAAGTCGTCCGCCGCGCCGCCAAAGGCCTCTTCCTCCAGGCCAACTACACCTGGTCGAAAAACATCGGCGAAGAAGAAGGCGCCGGCCAGGATCTACTCGATAGCTTCCGCGACGGCCGCAACCGCCGCCTCGAAAAGCGTCTCCTCACCCTCCACCGCACCCACGTCATCCGCTCCAACGCCGTCTACGAACTCCCCCTCTACCGCGGCACGAACGGCTTCCTGAAACAGGCCCTCGGCGGCTGGCAGTTGAGCGGCATTTTCAATATCTTCAGCGGCCAGCCCATCAACACCACGTCCGGCCGTAACTCATATAACTTCTTCGGTGGCGATAACACCGCCTCCGTCGACGGCCCCATTGCCAAGTCCCTCGGCGAAGTCCTCGTCACCGGCAACGGCGTTCAATACTTCCAAAACTTGAACACCAACGGCACCGACCCCGCCATCGCCAACATGACGCCGCTCAACAACGTCCGTTCCACCTCCGCCATGCTCGCCGTCCGCGACACCGCCGGCAACGTCATCTTCCGCAACCCCGTCCCCGGCGAACTCGGCAATCTCGCGTCCATGTTCCTGACCGGCCCCGGCTCCGTCCGCCTGGACATGGGCCTGCAGAAGAAGTTCCGCTTCAAGGAAACCAAGGAATTTATCTTCCAGCTCGACGCCGAAAATGTCCCCAACTCTCCGCAATGGGGCAACCCGACGACGGACATCAACAGCGTCAACTTCGGCCGCATTACCTCCGCCGGCGGCGTCAGAATTCTCCTCCTCGGAGCCCGCATCAACTTCTAACAGCGCCTATTCCACCTTCAGAAACTGAGCTCGCCGTTCGCCGCTGGGCCCACTATTTGAGGGCTTCGTTGATTGCAATGTCGCGCTTCAGAATCTCGGTGAGAATCTGCGAGAGGCCCACCCCATCGCGGTCGGCCTTTTGCGAAAGAGTCGCTTCTACGGGAATATGATGACGGCCTCGCGTGGCTTTGCTGAAGTCGATTTCCGCTGGCATTTCTTCGTCGATCGGTTGGTTGGTCATTGGTTTTCGGTGTAGGCGCGAATCTCGGTGGCCGTCGAACGGCGGGAGCCTACCGTTAGCGGCCCCCCATTGTTCGCCAAGCCAATCGAGAACCAGCGTTCCTCCGACTCGCTGTGCGTCGTGTCGGCGAGAGTGAAATTGCGAGGATCACCGAAGATCGACACCGCGTGTGCGAAGATTGGCCGCAGCCTTCGCCTCATTCCATTCGAAATGGAACTGGTGTTCATTCAAGCTGATGCTCTCCCACAATGCTATACCCGCCGCGCTCGGCCCGGTCCCGGGACGCTTCAGTGTCACCACGCCGAACGCCCCTCCGTTGTGTGTACTTTCGGTTTGGAACGCCCCGAACCCGCGCCGCGGTAGTGACCAAGTAAACTCTACGCTACGCCGTTGATCGCGATCTATCGCATGGGGCGTGCCGTATGTCATACGATAAGAACAGGTTTCTATATGGCAAGTCTCGATTGGTCGCAATGCACTGTCGTTGAAAGTATTCCCGGGAAAGTGAGCGGTGCCTGGGTTTTTCGCGGAACCCGGGTCCCTGTGTCGGCGATCTTTGAGAATCTGAAGTGCTCTTCTGTCGACGAGGTGCTTGAGAATTTTCACGTGACGCGAGAGCAGGTGCAGGCCGTCCTGGATTTTGCGGCGAAGAGTGCTGTGCCTCCGGCGGAGCCATTCCGCGCCGCATGAAGATCATTCTGGACGAGAGCGCGCCACAGAAACTCCGCCTTCTTATCGATAGTCGGCACGTCGTCGTTACTACTTGGTTCCAGGGGTGGTCTGGTCTCAAGAATGGGGCGCTCTTGGCGGCGGCCGATGAAGCGGGCTTTGACCTCTTCATCACCGCCGATCAAGAAATCGGTTACCAGCAAAATCTGACAGGGCGCCGGATGGCGTTGCTTGTTTTGAGCACAAACAACTGGGGCGTTGTGAAAGAACAGGTTAAGGTCATTGCGGCCGCGATTGAGGCCACCACGGCGGGGACCTACGTTTTTGTGGATATCGGGCACGGACGTGGCTAGATATCGCAGCTGAGCCCGCCGTCTTGCGGGAATAGAGAACAGTGAAATCTCTTGGTGTCGTGTAAGTTCAAAATCATGCACTCTTTCGATGTGGTTGCGGCTGATCTGTGCAGGCTCTATGGGCCCACTGGTGAGGGCCTGACCGAACAAGATGTCAGCCGCTGGAGCGAATTGATTGAAACGGACCGAGGCACGCTCTACGACCAAATCGCACTCTTCCTGGCACGTGGATTCCACATTGGTGAACTGCCATTTGACTTCTGCGACAGGATTGTCAACGATATCCATGACGTCATTATCTTTGCCGACGAGTGCCGGCCAGAGATCTACTGGGAAACCTACCTTGCCTTCGACGAGGGCGAGTATTATCACGACAACAAACGCGACGAAGATCCAGTGGATTTTTATACGAAACCGCAGATAGCTCGTATCGTTGCCAAACACGAAGAGCCTGACGCTTTCCCCAATCCGTAGTTTTCTGGGGTTCGTTCAAACCGATACTCTCCTACAGTGCTATACCCGCCGTGCGCGGCCCGCTCCCGGGACGCGTCAGTGCCACTGCGGCGAACACCTCGCCGCTCTCCATTCGTTCGATTTTCCACAACCCGAACCCGTGCCGCGGGAGCTGAGGTAAACCCACCGCTACGCCGTTTTGCGAGACTTGTAGATCAACTGGACTGACAGCGTCTTTAGGCGTAGCTGATTTCGGCAGAGTTGACGATCAGTCAGCCCACCTAATGCAATCGATTGGATTGGCGTCAATTCCCGCTTGCGCCAGTGGGAAGAGGACCTCAGGCACCCAACTAATCAAAGTTCGGTCAGAATATTGAAGCCATGAATCCCAAGGCGGACAATCGTACGGATCAAAGAATCCGTTTGACGCATACCTCGATGCTCCGTCTGAAACGTTCTCATCTGGAACGTATAGCAGGAACCTCCCCTGAACTCGCTTAGGCGGGATAGTGGGCTCCTCGGCCAAGTGTGGATTGATCAGCGACGATCGTAGATTGATCACCCTGTCGACGATCTCGTGTCGCCGTTCTTCAGAACAGAAGCCCCCTATCGATTCGGCGGGCTTTAACGCTGAACTACGAAGTTGATGTTCCAATGGGGCCAGTGAATCCGGGTCAGCTTCTCCTAGTAAGGTCATCGCGCGGGTCCAACGCCGCTCGCTAGGTAAATGCCGTTGAAGCCAATTCGGCAGATGCCGTAGGAGCGAATTCCGCTGATGGTAACCCTCCATAAGGCGACCCGCTTCTTTCAACAGTTCGCGTCGACGAGCCTCGTCAGGCGAGTCCTGGTGAAACCCGGTCAGCGTCTGGAGAGAGCACCACAACGCGACCTCAGAAACCCTTTCGGTTGGGAAATGAGTCGCGTTAGGCTTCACAGGACCATCATAAACCTGGCGTAAGAGCGCGATAGGTCGCCCAGCGTAGAGGAAACCCACGAGCCAGTCCAACCGCGCGGCCGATCGCTTGTAAAGTCTCACGCCAAAGAAGCGACACCGCCCGCAAAGATAGGCGCCCAAAAGAAGCCTCCCCCTATCCACCCCATTTCCGATAAACTCCCTAAATGCGCCTCCTGCCCGCCTTCCTCCTCCTGGCAATTACCCTCCAAGCCCAACCCGCCTACACCGCCTGGATCAACCAGCTCGCCCAATCCCAACTCTCCGCACGCAAATCCAAAATCCGCCAAATCAAATCCCGCGCCGAAGCCGAAGCCCACCAACGCGCCGCCCACGCCAAAATCCTCGAAGTCTACGGTGGCCTGCCCTCCTACCGCGGCCCCCTCAACGCCCGCACCACCGGCACCCTCGACGCCGGCGCCTACAAAATCGAAAAGGTGATGTTCGAAAGCCTACCCAAATACTGGGTCACCGGCAATCTCTACATCCCCACAACCCCCGGCAAACACCCGGCCGTCCTCTACGCCATCGGCCACTGGAACGAAGGCAAACCCGCCGCCCAGCGCATGGCCGCCAACCTCGCCATGCAAGGCTTCGTCGTCCTCGCCTTCGACCCCATGGGCCAGGGCGAACGCTTCCAGGGCTACTGGTCCCGCGCCGGCGTCTCCCTCGTCACCCCCGGCGTCCCCCAACATTGGACCGCCGGCACCGCCGCCTTCCTCATCAACCAAACCCTCTCCTCCTACTTCGTCTGGGACGGCATCCGCTCCATCGACTACTTGAACACCCGCCCCGAGGTCGACCCCGATCGCATCGGCGCCACCGGCTGCTCCGGCGGCGGCACCCAGTCCACCTACATCTCCGCCCTCGACCCGCGCGTCAAAGTCGCCGCCCCCCTCTGCTACATGCAGTCCTTCGAAGTCCTCTTCCCCGGCCCCATCGGTGACTCCGAACAAAGCCCCCCCGGCTTCCTCGCCGCCGGTCTCGACCAAACCGATTACGTCGAAATCTTCGCCCCCAAACCCTGGTTCATCGGCTCCACCAAAGAGGATTTCTTCACCCCCGCCGGCGCCAAAGTCCTCTACGAAGAAGCCCGCAATTTCTACGAAATCCTCGGCGTCCAGGACAGAATCAAATGGGTCGTCGGCCCCGGCGGCCACGGCACGCCCATCGAAATCCGCGAAGGCGTCTACGAGTGGTTCAACCGCTGGCTCAACAACGGCAACCCCAACTGGAAAGAGCGCCCCGTGAAGATGTTCACCAACGAAGATCTTCGCGTCACCCCCACCGGCCAACTCGCCACCGAATCGCGCGACCTCATCGAAATCCTCAAGGAACAGCGCACCGCCCGCCCCGTCTCCGGCACCCTTGATGAGTTCATTCGCAAACTCGCCGTCGTCGAGCCCACCAATAACAAGCCCGAAACCATCTCCGAAGAAACCCGCGACGGCCTTCAAATCCGCAAGGTGAAACTGACCACCGAACCCGGCGTGAACCTCGAAGGCTGGATCCTGACACCCGAAGGGAAAACGAACCTCCCCGCCGTCGTCCACGTCGAACGAACCGAAAAGCTCAGCCCCCGCGCCATCGAAATCGCCAAGGCCGGCGCCCAGGTCTTCGCCCTCATGCCCCGCGCTCTGCCCAACCCCGTGCAGTTCGCCGAACACGGCAACTGGGAAGCCGCCACCCGCGCCTGGCTCACCGGTCGCAATCTCCCCGCCATGCGCGCTATCGATATCGTCAACGCCGCCCGCGCTCTCAATGCCAACGGCCCCGTCCGCGGCGTCGCCGATGGCCCCCACGCCGTGGCTCTATTAATCGCCAGCCGTCTCGAACCCAAGCTCAACAAACTCTGGCTCGAACGCGCCCCCCACTCCTTCGCCCCCGTCTTCGGTAGCCCCCGCCATCTGGGCCTCCACGATGCAGTCATGCCCGGCTTCTACACCCGCTGGGACCTGGCCGACCTGGCCAAGGACCGCCAGGTCACCTGGATGCAGCCCACCGATTGGAACAACAACATCCTTCCCATCAACGGCCCCTTGTACCGCCACCGGGCATTTGATGAAATGAACGAGGGGATCGTCCGCTGGCTCCTGCAATAACCCTCGCGCTGCTCCTAGCCGCCACTCTCGCGGCCGCCCCCATTCGCGGCCGCGTCATCGACGCCGTCACCAACGAGCCCATCCACCGCGCGCTCTTGGAATCCGGTGCCCAAACCACCACCACCGCCGAAGGCCGCTTCGAACTCAACGCCCAAACCACCGACCTCAAAATCACCTGCGTAGGCTACCGCCAGTTCACCGTCAAGCTCACCCCGGAAACCACCGACCTCGAAATCCGCCTCATCCCCGAATCCCTCCGCCGCACCGAAACCGTCCAGGTCCAAGCCGGCCCCTTCCCCGCCGAGCCCAACTTAAACCTCGCCGGCACCGAACTTCGCAACCTCGCTAGCGTCCTTGCCGACGACCCTCTCCGCGCCGTCCAAGGCCTCCCCGGCGTCACCTCCAACGACGATTTCTCCGCCCAGCTCTCCCTCCGCGCCGCCCCCTTCAACCGCATCGGCGTCTACCTCGACGGCATCCTCCTCCACTCCCCTCTCCACACCGTCCAAAACGAAACCGGCGCCGGCTCATTGACCCTCCTCAGCGCCGACATGCTCGACCAGGTCGAACTCCACGCCGGCCCCATCCCCGTCCAGTTCAACGACCGCACCGGCGGCGCCATCGACATGCGCTACCGCGACGGCGACCGCCACCGCCACTTCCTCCGCGCCGCCGTCAGCGCCTCCAACGCCAGCGTCAGCACCGAAGGCCCCCTCGCAAAAGGCCGCGGCAGTTGGCTCGTCAGCCTCCGCAAAAGCTACCTCCAATACCTCATCCAATCGGCCTCCACCGACCCCACTCTCGCCTTCGGCTTCTGGGACGTCCAAGGCCGCCTCAGCTACGACCTCGCCCCCTCCCACCGCGTCTCTCTATCGGTGGTCCAAGGCCAATCCGGCCTCAACCGCGAAGGCGCCGAAAACGCCCTCGGCCTCAACGCCATCTACAAAACCGACTACAAATTCTCCCTCGCCAACGCCGCCTCCCGCTGGACGCCCAACGGCCGCTGGCTAATTCAAAACAACGTCGCCTTCCTCCGCGAAGACTTCGAAAACATCAACCGCCAGTCCAACCCGCTCTCCGGCGGCAGCTACCGAGAGTGGGTCTGGAACTCGGACAACAGCTGGCAACAAGGCGAACACGCAACGCTCTACTTCGGCGCCAACGTCCGCCAAATCGCCGATGAAGGATTCCTCAACCGCATCACAACCCGCCTCGAAGACTACCGTCGCGATGCCATCCGCCCTAGCGCACACCTATCGCAGGAGTTCCGCCTCGCCAACGGACGAATCACCCTCCGCGCCGGCGGCCGCACCGCCCGCAACGCCAACGCCTCCATCGGCCTCGCCGCCACAACCAAAACCCGCCTCAGCCTCTCCTTCGGCGCCGCCAGCCAGCTCCCCGAGCTCAGCCAAATCCGCAACACCAAACTGAATCCCGAACGGGCCAACCACGCCATGTTCTCCCTCGAACAGCGCCTGGACGAAAAGACCCGCCTCCGCGCCGAACTTTGGCACCGTGCCGACCGCGACCTCCTCATCCGCCCCCTCTTCGACCCGCGCATCCTGAACGGCCGCTTTTACGCCGGCAACATCCTCGCCCCCTGGGCCAACGCCCAGCGCCTGCAAGTCCGTGGCGCCCAGGTCTTTCTCCAGCGCCGTTCCGCCAACGGTCTCACCGGTTGGGTATCTTACTCCTACACCGAAGCCCCCGGAGCCGACTACGAACAAAAACACACAATAAACATCTATTCAAGTTACCGCCTCCGCCCAACAGTCAATCTAAGTGCCCGTTGGAGTTACGGCTCCGGCTTCCCAATCAGGGCCTACGTAACCGGCAACGAAACCCAGTACCGCTTATCCGAAACCCGCAACACCCTCCGCCTCCCCACCTACCACCGCCTGGACCTCAGAGCCAACAAAACCTACAGCCGCAAAGGCTGGCAGATGACGCTCTACGCCGAAGTCGTGAACGTGTACAACCACCGCAACATCCGCTACGACGACATCCGTTCGGTCGACATCCGCACCGGCATCACCCGCCTCGGCTTCGACAAACTCTTCCCCATCCTCCCCGCCGCCGGCCTCTCCCTCGAAAAATAGGTGCCAAGCACCAATTTAATCTTTTCGCCAGGATAATTCCTACTCCACCCTCCGCAGAAGCCCTACCTGCCCCGCCCCAACCCCGCGCGCCTGGTCAATCGCCCGCGCCACCACCCGGAACTCCATATCCGGCCCCGCCGCAAAAAACACGGTCCTGTCCGCCCGCCCCGCCAACACCGTCCGCAGCCGCCCCACCCACTCCCCGGCCCCC
>JBIKOG010000255.1:0-10367 GCA_044358225.1 Bryobacteraceae bacterium
CCAACTTCTCCCGGTTCAACAACGCTCCCCCATCCTCCAAAACCGTCACCACCAACGCCGCCTCCGGCACCGTCGTAACCACCATCCCCTCCGACGGAGCCCGCACCGCCAACCCCACCGAATGCGCCGGCACAATCACCATAAAGATAATCAGCAGCACCAACAAAACGTCAATTAGCGGAGTAACATTGATCGTCGCGCCAGTTTGTGTCGTCATGCACAAACAGACACCACAAACCACCGCCCGGTTCCTAATGCGTCATCGAATAAACGACGTAGTTAATCCCAATCCGATACGCCAACGACGCAAACGCCTCCGGATACTCCGGATCATCCGCCCACTCCCACGCATCCCCCAAATCCATGTTGTGACAGATCCCCACTTGAATCCGCCCTTTCTCATCCAACACCGCCCGCCACTTCGCCTCCACCCCATCCCGCTCATACGTCCGGCCTGAATAGATATATCGCTGCCCGGGCACCTGGAACCGCTTGTCCAAGTCATACAACACATGAAAAATCGGATCCCCATCCGCCAAATCCACAATCACCCGATCCGGGAAAACCTTCCGCATCCCCTCCATGAAAACCTCCCACTCCGCCGACCCATGGAAGTCGTCCACCATCAAAAACCCACCCCGGTCCAGATACTCCCGCAACCGCTTCGCCTGCGCATCGGTCAAGCTCCAGTGCCCAACCTCCACCGCATACAACCACGACCAATTGAACACCTCATCACTATCCACATCAATAATCTCTTCCACCGACCGCGCATGCACCCGCGTCAACCGCCGCACGCCCTGCGTAAACACGCGCTCGGCTTTGTTCGAATCCGTCCCCCACGAACTCCGCCGCCACCCGCCCCGCGCCGATCGGTACCGCAACCGCGCAAACGCCCACTCCCCCGGCTCCTCGGCATCCGCCGGATCGTCCGCCGGATTCTGCATCTCCCGCTCGTACATATACGACGAGCGCCGGTTCTGATACGCCCACGCCGCTCCGCCCGCCAGCAGCAACACCGCGACAATACCCGACAACCGCGCCGAGATCATTCCGCAACCCTATCACGTTGCGGAATGACCTCGCCACTCACCTACCGTCCAAAGTAACTGACGACAACAACCTGCTTCACCGCAACCCCATTTCCATTGGTTACCGTGAGTTCAAACGAGTACTCGCCCATCCCCTCGCCGAACTGCACCGTCGCCATCGACGTGTTCGGATTCAGGATCGCCGACGTCTTCCCCGTGCTCCGCCACGCGAAGCTCAACGAAGTCCCCGACGCATCCGTCGACCCCGACGCATCCAGAATAATCTGCGAATCAATCGTATTCACCGGCGCCACAATCACGATCTGCGGCCCCGTTCCCGGCGGCAGCGGCGGCACAATCTTCGGCACCACAAACGTACCCATGGCGTCCTTCGTATAAGCGACAACCCGCCCCGCAATCAGGTGCACCACGTCGCCAATCTTCGCCGGCGTGTCCGCCGAATAAGCGAACGAAACGCTAAACGGCAACCCCGTCACGTTCCCCAACGCCCCACCAATCGACGACCCCGCCACCGTCCCCGTAAACGCGACCGTCGCCTTCGGCAACGTCGTCGAATGGATCTTCTCTACATTCAACGTGTACACGCCCAGAATCAAACCCGTCAAATTTCCATTGATCGGCGTCGGCAGCACGGACCCCGGCTGAACCACAAAAATCGTCGACGTCAGCGTCGCCCCCGACGGATTGTAGATCAGGCGCTCCCGCACCTCCCACGCACCCGAAAGGATCCCGGAAACCTTATCGGCGGGCAGCGTCAACTCCGATGTCGTCAACATCGTCGTCAGCACCAACTGCCGTTCCAACGACAACTCACTCACCACCGGCCCAGTCGTCTGAGCCATCCCCGGTATCGCTACCGCCAGCAACCCCAACGTGGGCCAAAAAGGACGAATAGATGCGAACATGTTTTTCTCCGGACCGGGCCAGCCGGTCTGAAAATAGCCCTGCACGCCCCCAACCAATCAGCAAACAAAGCACTTACCCACATGCGCCACGCCGCCCCACCGTCAGCGTGACGCCCTGCGGTCAATTCCTACTGCGCGCCCTTCACCAGATCCACGCTCGGCACCGGCTCAAACAGCCCGAACCTGAACACCGCCGTCGCCGACGCGATCGCCACATACTGCTTCCCGTCCACCGCATACGTAATCGGCGAAGCAAACAGATATTCGCCCATCTGGAAGTGCCACAAATGCTTCCCGCTCTTCGCATCCAACGCCAGCAACTGCCCATCGTCGTCGCCCACAAACACCACCCCGCCCGCCGTCGAAACCGTCCCGCTCCACGCCACGCCCGGCCCCGGCATCGGATATTCCCACATCCGCTTCCCCGTCGCAGCGTCCAACGCACGCAAATAGAACGTGCCCGCGTCGCGCGGCTTCGGCCCCGCCCCGCCGCCGCTGAACCCCGTCATCGGCTCCGGCTTCTTCGCCGAACTCGTGTAAATGTCGCACTGCTCCATCGTGATCACGTATAACATCCCCGTCGCCGGGTTGTAAGTCGGAGCCATCCAATTCGCCCCGCCCCGCACTCCCGGACACACCCGGTTCCCCGACGGCGTCGGATCCTTCCCCGGTATCTTGATCGGACGCCCCTTGGCGTCAATCCCGCTCGCCCAATCCACCAGGTCGTTCAACTTCGTCGCATGCAAAAACTCCCCCGTCACCCGGTCAATGACGTAATAAAATCCGTTCCGGTTCGGATGCAGCAGGATCTTCCGCATCTTCCCTTTCACCTCCCGGTCAACCAGCACCGGCCAGCTCTGCCCATCCCAGTCGTGCGTGTCGCCCGGAGTAAATTGGAAATACCACTTCAACTTACCCGTATCCACATCCAGCGCCACCACCGAACACGAATATAAGTTATCGCCCTTCCGGTCGCCATCATAAAAATCCGGCCACGGATTCCCCGTCGTCCAATACAACGTATTCAGTTCCGGGTCATAAGTCCCCGAAAGCCACGTCGCCGCCCCGCCAAACTCCACATACTCGCCCCAAGTCTCGGCGCCCTTTTCCCCCTTCGCCGGCACCGTATAGAACTTCCACATCTCCTCGCCCGTCGTGGCATTGTGAGCCGCCACAAACCCGCGCATCCCCGTGTCGCCGCCGGCGGTACCCACCAGCACCCGGTCCTTCACCGCGAACGGCGCCGACGAACAGAACACGCCCTTCTTCGTATCCGCATACTGCTTCTGCCACAACAGCGCTCCCGTCTTCCGGTTCAACGCCGTTAAGAAGCAATCAGAAGTCGCCACATACACCGAATCGCCCAGCAATCCAGCCCCGCGGTTCACATCGCTCCGCGTCGCCCGCCCGTCTTTCCACTCCCAAACCAGCCGCCCCGTCCGGGCGTCCAGCGCCCGCACCTCATTCGGTGCCGTGACATACATCACCCCCTGGTACACCAGTGGCGACGCCTCCAGCTTTGTCGCCTTCGGCACGTGGTACACCCACTTCGGCACCAGCGACGAAACGTTCGCCGTCGTAATCTGTTTCAACGGCGAATGCCGCGTCCCCCGGTAGTCTCCGGCGTAAGTCAGCCAGTCCGCGTTCGGGCTCTTCAGAATATCTTCCGGCTTCACCTGCGCGAATGCGCACGCCGCCAGCATCCATACTGCCAATCCGGTCTTATACATGTTATGTCCTAAACTTAGTTCCCGGCCACCATCGGCCGCGCCGTCTGCTTCGCCAGATACGCCACCAGCGCATCAATTTCCTTCGCGCTCAACCGCGACTTATAATTCGCCGGCATCGCCGAATTCTTCGAAACCGTCATCTCTTTCACCGCCGTCATCAACAGCAGGTGTAACTCCCCCCGCGCGTCCAGTAACTGCAGCGAGTAGTTATTCCGGTTCTTCAACACACCCTCCAGCGCCTGGCCGTTCTTCAGCACCACCCGCGCCTTCTCAAACCCCTTGGACCCATTCGCCCCCGGATCCTCAATCGCCATCCGGATCACCGCCGTCGACCGCGACCCGCCCGCGTCGCTCAAATCCGGCCCGATCTTCCCACCCTTCCCCAACACCGAATGACACTCATTACACCCGCCCTTCCCCCAGAAAATCGTCTTCCCCAGCTCGGCGTCCCCCGTCTGTGGCGCCCCCGCCGCCGGCGCCCGCAGCGCCACCACATACGCCGTCAACTGCCACAGCTTCTCTTCCGACCCCGGCGTCGGCGGCATCCCGCCCGACGGCACGCCCTCTTTAATCCGCTTATAAGTCGCTTCTTCCGATAGCGTGTGCCACATCACCCGCCCATTGGCCAGGTTCGGCCCGCGCCCGCCCATGCCGCCCTGCCCGTGGCACACCGCGCAGCCCTCGTTAAAGGACTTTTCCCCCGCAGCAATAGCGGCAATATTCCCAATCGCGGGATTCTTCTTCGTCCCGTCGCCCTCCTGGAAGTGTTGCGCCAGCATCACCGCCGAACCCACCATCAACCAAAGCGTAAGCGTTCTCATATGGCTCCGAGCGATAAGAATATCGCAACCCGGGCCCCTACGCGCAACTCAACCCAGCGTCGTCACCAACTCTGGATTATTCATCCCTAGAAAACACAACAAAAGCTCCTGCACCTTCGTCCGATTCGCCCGTCTCTACCAATCGCAAATCGCTCAGATTCTGATACCCCATCGACCATTCTCCAAACTGCCGTGGTCCAACTTCCCGCCACAGAATCCGCTCACCCTCGTGCCTGGAATCCCGCCCGATCTTCGCAGTCAGCGCATCCATCTCCCTCGCTTCGCCCTCCAGCACCTGCAAAGGCATCCGCTCATGTGCAAAATACGCAACGCCCCGCATTCGCCACCCGCCACGCACTCTGGAGAACAATCCGCCCTACGCCGAAAGCCCCCGAAAGCACAGCAACATGGCCAACGCCTTCCCCGGATCCTCCCCAAAATAGTTCGAATCAAACGGCACGCTCATCAGGTCCGACACCCCCAGCGCCGGGTCATTCACCCGCCAATCCCGCAGATTCTTGAACCCCATCGTCCAATTCGGAAACAACCGTGGCCCAAAATCCGTCCGCAGCAGAACGACGTGACGGTGCCGCGGATCCCGCTCAATCCGTCCGTAAATCATCTCCAACTCCCGCAACCCGCCCTCTAGCAACTGCAGAAAATGCCCATCCCGGTACAGCAGCATCCCCGTCAGCCCCAGCCGCGCGTTCTCCGCCCGCGCCTGGTTCAACAGCCACAGCAACTCCCCATCCAGCATTGGCCGCACTGCCGTACTCCGATAAACGATACTGTGAACCAGCTCCGGCTCCATGCCAATGCGTATCGGCAGGCCAAATCAAAACATGAACTAATCTGGAATCAACGATCTCACGCCGTCCTCCAGCCGCCCCTCCCGGAACGTCCCAAACACCTCCCGCACCGTGTACAATCCTAACTCCCGGTAACGCTCCGTCTGCGCCTCCGTAAACCACTGGTCCCCGGTCGACTCATGCGGAAAACTCCCATGCGCCCGCCCGTAACTCGCCACATCCGGCGGCTCCCCGCCCGCCAACATCGGCTTCAAATACAACAACACCCCGTCCGCACCGTCCCCATATGGAATCCGCGCCACCGCATACCGCTGCCGCTTCTCCCGCAGCGCCGCCATACTCGCCGAGACGAACTCAATCGAAATCCCAAAATCAATCCGCACCTTCCGCAACGCATTCCCCAAATCCTCATACCCGAAGTCCTCGTCACACCCCCCATCCACCACCACCACCGTCCGGCACCGCCGCCGAATCATTTCATAAAGCGCCAAATTCTCAAAATGCCCCCCATCACTCAAATACACATACGCCGACGTGTCGCTCGTCAACGCCAACGCCTCTTTCACAACAGACTCCACCGCCGACCGCGGCCCCGACTCTCGCCACGCCCCCTTCCCCGGATTCCCCAGCCACGCCCCCAGCCGCGCGTTAAACAGCATCATCACAAAACTCACCAGCGGCGAAGTGTGATACCCCATGTTCGGACTCGCCGCCGCCCCCGATATCGTCATCGCCGTCCCCAACGACATCCCTCGCCGCCCGCCATACTCCGCCGCGTCCCGATACCCCAGCCGGTCATGTCCGCACGCCCACGGCGTCACCGTGAAGCTCTCCGCCTTCCGCTCCTGCCAAGCCAACTTCTCCGTCGCCGCCACATTCAAAGCCAGGTTAATCACCGGCATCGGCCGTTGCCCCCGCAGCTCGGCCATGTGCAAATTGTCTTTCTCGTCCAACCCCGTAAACGGGTCCGGCTTCCGCGCCGCGTTCGATGCCGCCAGATACGCCCGGATCAACCGGTTCCGGTACATCCCATGCAACGAAAACGTGTTGATATTGATGAACAACCCCGCCATCCAGCTCACCCCCACCATCCCCGCCAACAGCGCCAGCGCCACCCAAATCGGCGTCTCCGCCGCCACCATCACCCAGTGTTCCGTATCCCGTTGCACCAGCCCCGATGCAATCAATCCATGGTCCATCCCCAAAGCCAATCCCGTAAACAGCGCAACAACAAACACCGGCAGCGCCAACCGCGTCGCCCACTCCTTCACCACGCCCCCGCGCCCCAGCGCCGCCGTAATCCACCCCGCCACCCCGCCCCCGGCCGCCGCCGCTCCCTGCGCCCACCCCGCCCACTTCATCACCTCGTGCGGCAACAGCAAACTCACCGTGCTCAACCCCAGCCAGCCCACCGCCGCCAGCATCACAAACGCCGCCGCCCGCGCCAGCCACTCCCGGTCCTCATCGTGCAAATACCGGCTCGTAAAGCCCACAAATAGCGGCACCCCCAACATCGCCCCGCCCAATAAAACCGGCACGCTCACCGCCGCGAACAGCGCCGTGTGCCGCCACGTAATCACCGCCAGAACATTCGAAAACACCCACGTCGCCACCGCCGTCGAAAACCCCAAAATCAAAACCCCAAACGAAAACGGCCCCATGAGCAACCGCCCCATCCGCTCCCGCGCGCACAGCACCAGAAACAGCACCCACGCCAGGCCGGCCATGCCGGTCAACGCCGCGCACAACCGCCAGAACACTTCCCCGCCCTTCCCCGGCGCATGCTCCCACCAGAAGTGCAGCGAATACAGCACGCCCGAAAGCACCAGCGGCATCAAACACCACCGAACATACTCCCGCGCCCCGCCCCGCCGCCCGCCCACCGAGGGCAACAACCGGAACAGATTAAACACACTCAAAGTAAAGCTAAAACATCCAACAGCAAATACACCGCGCAGCACCTCCGGCCAGAAAGCCACCGGGTCCCCGGTCACCCACGGCGGATCGAAGGCGTGCAGGGAAACCAGCACCCGCGGCAGCAGAATCGCCGCCACCAGCAGAGGCACCAGCACCAGCCAGTTCAGCAATAAATTCCGCAAAACAATCGCCGTCAACGTCCACGTATCCACGGAAAACGCCCCCAGCTTCGGCGTCAGATAGCTGTTGTATTCCCGTAAGTGGGAAACCTCTGCCGCCCCCGCCCCCGGCCGCAGCCGTTCCTCCACAGCCTCAATTCCCCCGGCCCTATGCACCCACGCCGACAGCCACCCGCCGATGTATCCTCCTCCGGAAACCGTCGACAAGTAATCAAACTGCCGCAACAATCCCCGTTCGGCCAACCCCTGCAAGACGCCCAGCGCAAAGGTAGCCGACCGGATCCCGCCTCCTGAAATACAAAGCGCCCGCCGTCCCTCCCCGACCGCTTCAAACTCCCGTTCCAACGCCGTCCGAACATCTAAGGATCTATTTCCCATGCCCCAAAACTATACACCGCAAAACCGGGGACAGTCACCACGTTTACCGAATCCCCCCTACCCCCATTCCCCGTAAAACACCCGCACTTACACCCCGTTCCCGCGCACACCGCCGCCAAACACGCGGGATCGCGCGGCCGACGATCACCGCCCCAACAACCCGCGCGCCGCTAACGATAAACTCCGCTACAACTTCCAACGCAGCACGAGCACATACCGATCGGCGCCGCGCGCAGGATCGTCAACCTGAACCTTAGCCGTGAAGCCGTTGGCCTCACTCGGGGCCGCCAGCGTCTTAACCGTGCCGCGACCCTTGTTCTTCCGGACTTCAAACTCACGAACCGCGCGCGCCGGAATCGCCCCGTTGCACCCCATGCTGGCGTCCTTCTCCGCTTGCCCAGCCAGAATCTCATACCTCGCCGTCTCGCCCGCCAGCGAAATCACGGCGGTGCCGTCGATAACAGCCTCCAACTGGCAAGTACCTTCCGCCGGACCAACAGCCGCCTCCGGAGCAACCGGAGCGGCAATCGGTGCGGCCACCGGACCAGCGCCAACAGCACCACCCGCCTCGCCAACGCCCAAGTAAGGATTGTAAATGTAGTTCAAGTCCACCGGCAAAGCGGCCGGGAAGCTAACATTCTTCGTAATCGCATACGCCGGATCCAGCGCCCACTGCCCCGTGTTCAACACCTTGCCGCGACGCGTCCGCTCATCGTGCCATCCCCAGAACGGCTTGGCCTTATTGGCGCCGTGCTTCCGCCCCAGGAAGGAGCCCATATACCGCTGCCCCGCGCCCGGCCGGTTCCCGAACGGCTGATACACATACGGCGCGTCAAACGCCTTCGCCGCGTCCTGCTTCGCGCGCGCCCACCACGTCTCTTCAATCGGAATCAGGTCGTACCCCACATTGCGATCATTCCCATGCGCCGCCCGTTCCGCCACGCCTTTATAAATGAACGTGATCCCGCTGCCCTCTTTGAAATCGACCCGCGATGCCACAAACGTCGATATCCGCGCCCCAACACCCAGTGCCCCGTGCCCTCCGGCTTCCAGAAACACCATCGGGTGATGCCCATCGTGAAAATCAATCTTGGCGTCGATATCGTGGGCCCCTTTCCGAATCCGCGTGTCATTCGCGTAAGTGTAGACATTGTTGTGGGCCAGCGTCTCCAGCAACTCCAGCGTGCCGAACTCGCCTTCCCCTTTGCGCACGGTCAGGATAATGCCCTCGTTGTCGTTTTCGTGGCACGTCCCGGCTATACAGTTATCGGAGTAATCGCGCGGATGAAAGAAGTTGTAGTGGAGGAACCAGTGCGTACCGGTTTCAACCGCCGCATAATACGCGTAGGCCTGCGACGTCCCCGTCTCCGCGTTGTCCCAGTTGTTATCGCCGTTCCAGTCCCCATCGAAATCGAAGCGCGTCGGGATGTCGGCCTTGGGCTGCCACCACGTTTCCTGCGCAATAAACGGCGCCCAATGCTCGGCCAGTTTTCGATACCGGTTCGTGTCAACCGCTGCTGGAAAACTGTTCTTCTCCGCCGCCTTCCGCGTCGGAGCGTCGGCCGCAACCGTGACCTGCGCCGACCCCTTCACGCCTTTCGCCTCCGCCTCAATCGTATAGGTGCCTGCCTGCAGCGGAGCCGTATACATCACCGCGTCTTTCTGCAGGAACTGGCCGGACACCGACTGAAAGATGGCTGCAAATCCAGCGGCCCCGTTGTTGATAAACCCGGCGTCGTCAGCCCCCTGGTAACGAAATGGCTTCGAAAGCCAACCCTGCCCTTCAGCAACCTTGGCGTTGGCGGTTTCCCGCAACCGCCCGGTCGTCTTCGATCCGTCCGCCCCGGTCGCCTCGCCCCATACCTGAATCTGGACCGATACCGTTTCGCCCGGCCGAACACGGGGCTCCGGGTCGAAGCGGAACTTCAGCTCCTTGACGGCGGTCGTCTGCGCGAAAGCGGCGAGGGAAGCGAGGATATAGAGCGCGATTCTCACACAGATTATTATGAACGGACCGCGCCCCGTCCGTCATTTCTCCCCAAAGGCAGCCGAATCGTTCAGTCGCCTTCGTAGATGCAGCCTGACGTGCAGGTTTCCCGCACAACCACACGGCTCAACTGCGGCAGCGCCGGACGCACCCGATCCCAAATCCACCGGGCCAAATTCTCGCTCGTCGGATTCTCCAGCCCCGCAATGTCGTTCAAATAATTGTGGTCCAACAACTCTTCCACCGGCTGAAACGCGGCCTTGATATCCCCAAAATCCATCACCCAGCCCAACTCGGGCAACAGCGGCCCCGAAACGTGGATCGCGATCCGAAAACTGTGCCCATGCAACCGGGCGCATTTGTGCCCCGCCGGCACGTTCGGCAATCGGTGCGCCGCTTCAATCGTGAATTCCTTATAAACCTGCATGCTCTCTCGACCCACGCTACCATAAACGGCAAAACCGACAGAGAACAGTACTATTAGTATGGTACGTTGGTTCGTCTGTACTAGAGCTACTACCTGAGAGGCACTCTTTCCACTTGCGAACTCAATTGTTCTCCGCCGCGCTTTTAGCTTTTTGCCTGGCGT
>JBIKOG010000448.1:0-3260 GCA_044358225.1 Bryobacteraceae bacterium
ACGCGGTGAACCGGTACGGGGTGCGGCCGTTGCTGGTGGCTTGTGAGAACGGGAATGCGGGGATGGTGGGGGTGTTGTTGGAGGCGGGGGCGGACGTGCATGGGGTGGGGAAGGGCGGGGAGACGCCGTTGATGCTGGCGGCGCGGGCGGGGAGTATGGAGGCGGTGAAGGCTTTGTTGGCGCGGGGGGCTGCCGTGGGGGCGCGGGAGCGAGCGGGGCAGACGGCGCTGATGTGGGCGGCGGCGGCGGGGCACGCGGAGGTGGTGCGGGTGTTACTGGCGGCAGGGGCGGGTTTGGCGGGGACTGTGGATTCTGGATTTCCGCCGTTGTTTTTTGCGGTGCGGGAGGGGCGGCTGGAGGTGGTGCGGGTGTTGTTGGCGGCGGGGGCGGATGTGCGGGCGTTGATTGACGCGCCTCCTTCGTCAGCTCCGGCGCGGCGGGGGACACCCAAGCGGGCGGCGACGACGCCGTTGGCGCTGGCGGTGCAGAACGGCCATTTTGAGTTGGCGCTTGCATTGGTGGAGGCTGGGGCGGACCCGAATGATGTGCGGACGGGGTTCACGCCGCTGCATATGATGGCGGGGGTGCGGAGGCCGGATTCGAGCGACGGGAGCGAGCCGGCGCCGCCGGTGGGGGCGGGGCGGATGTCGAGTCTGGAGTTTGTGCGGGAGTTGGTGAAGCGGGGGGCGCAGGTGAATTTCCGGTTGGCGAAGGGGTCGCCGAAGTTGCCGGCGACGTCTTCCAGTATTGGGACGGAGGGGGCGACGGCGTTTTTGTTGGCGGCGGACCGGGGGGATGTGCCGTTGATGCGGCTGTTGGTGAAATTGGGCGCGGACCCGTTGTTGGGGAATGCGCAGGGGACGACGCCTTTGTTGGCGGCGGCGGGGGTGGGGACGAATGAGCCTCAGGAGGAGGCCGGGGAGGAGAGCGAGGCTTTGGAGGCGGTTCGGATGCTGTTGGACCTGGGGGCGGATGTGAATACGGTGGATGCGAATGGGGATACGGCGATGCATGGGGCGGCGTATAACATCAGCCCGTTGGTGGTGAAGTTGTTGGCGGAGCGAGGGGCGGATCCGTTGGTTTGGTCGCGGGCGAACAAGGCTGGGGGGACGCCCTTGTTTATTGCGGAGGGGTACATTAGCAGGCTGCCGCGGCCGGATGCGGCGACGATTGCGGCGATTACGCAGTTGATGGGGAAGGCGGGGATTTCGACGGAGGGGGTGCGGCCGAAGATTGTGGATAGTTATGAGATTCCGGCGGTGAAGTAGTTTGTTTTTTTTGGGGGCCCGCGCTGGGGGCGCGGGGCGCTTTCCGCGCTACGCCGCACTGCGGGTGCCGATCCGGGTTCTTCCATGGCTCGCGGTCGCCGGTAATGCCAATGAAGGCCGCCCAACCGCTGAATGGCCGCCTCCTACGTAAAGCCCGTGTTCGAAGAGCAGGCTGGGCGCCTGGCCCCGCAGTGCGAGAGCATAGCCGTTCGGTCCAGAACGCTGCGCAGATCCGGCGCTGCCATGGGCGGCGTCTCATGGATTGCCTGTTGATTTATCCATTCCCCCTGAATCCTTTCCCGCCGGGCGGACTCTACACAGGGCGAAAGGTGACCGCAATGAACAAACTTCTTCCTCGTAATGAGCACCCTGTTGAACGGATTGTCCGCATAGCGGGGGGTGCAGTTTTGATCGGCGCCGCCGCCATGGGCGCGCTGCCCGCCTGGGGCTACATTGGCGCGGTGCCGTTGTTAACCGGACTGCTTGGTTCGTGCCCCTTGTATACTCTTCTTGGGTTCTCGACTTGTCCTCTACGCCAGACACAATCGTAAACGACAAAGAGCTGCTTGCCCGAAGCGCGGCGGGAGACGGCGAGTCGTTTCGACTGTTCGTCGCCCGCTACAGGGCTGCCATTTTTCGGTACCTGTGCGTTTTGACGCCATCGGCGGCCGACGCGGAGGACTTGATGCAGGAGACATTTCTGGCTGCCTGGCGGGGCGCGGCGACGTTTCGCTCCGAGGCGAGCCCAAAGACGTGGCTCTACACCATCGCGCGTAACGCAGCCTTTCATTACCATGAGAAACTGGCGCGGCTGCCGTTGGCCGAGACGCCCCTGGAAGAATTGGGGCGGGCCGCGGGCTGGGGTGGGCCGACGCCGGAACAGATCGCCGTGCTTTCGGAACAGGCTACGGCGGTGGCGGAGGCAATGGCGAGGCTGGCACCAGTTGATCGAGCGATACTACTGCTTCGAGATGTGGAAGGGCTGGATGGGGAGTCCGCGGCGAAATTGTTGCAGCTTACGGTTCCAGCCATGAAGACGCGGCTCCATCGAGCCCGGCTGCGATTGATGGGCGCGCTGGCAAAGGAGGTGCTCCGATGAGTCCGGATTTAGAGAGAGTCGTGGCTGGCTTGCGTTGTCGTGAAGTGCTGGCGATGCTGGCGGAGTATGTCGATGACTCGTTGGGGGCAGACGAGCGCGCGAGTGTGGAAGCCCATGTGCGGGAGTGCGCGCAGTGTGCGGCGTTCGGACATAGTTACTCGCAAGTGGTGACCGCGCTGCAAAAAACGCTGCAGCAGGGCGATTTGGATCTCGCCATGACGGAGCGCTTGGAAGAACGATTGAGGGAAGGACTGGACTAGGGGCGAACGGGGAGTTTAGTGAACCGATTCATGTAGTTAATGAGCAAGTACCGGCCAAGTGTTTGCAGTGTGGTGAAATACGCTTTGCCGTTACAGTGTGGACGACGTTCACCAGGTCGTAGTTCTGAGCGAGCATGAACGTGTTGATGAGAATGCCCTGGCGTTTGCAGCGGTTGGTTTCGTCGAGGGTTCTTGGGATGACCAGCGGGTCCAGGTCGAAGGGGTTTTTGTAGATTTACCCGTTGTCGTGCGTTAACGCGGTTGGCTTACCGTCGGTGATCATTCATGTCCTGCTTCTCTTGCTGGAGAAAGCGCGGGGCGAGGATTAAGCCGTCCGCCGGCCTTTGAGGCCGGCGCGGAGGGTGGATTTGATCTTTAGCGTGGGGGATTGGTTGTGGTTTTCTTCGGTGTAGCCGCCGGTGCGGGCGCCGGCGCGGAGGGTGGACTTGATTTTGAGGGCGGGGGATTGGTTGTGGTTGCTGTCGGTGTAGCCACCGGTTTTGGCGCCGGCGCGGAGGGTGGATTTGATCTTGAGGACGGGGGATTGGTTGTGGTTGGTGTCTGAGTAGTTGCCGATTTTGATGCCGGCGCGGAGGGCGGATTTGATCTTGAGGGCGGGGGATTGGTTGTGGT
>JBIKOG010000305.1:0-7814 GCA_044358225.1 Bryobacteraceae bacterium
ACCTGAAAGCCTCCGGCTTGTTCGATGACAACTGGCGCTAATCCTGTTAACGATGTAACTTTTGCGCGACCAAACGCGTTTTCGTACGTCTAAACCAAGTAGCTCTCAGATCTTTCTGCGTACACGTCTTTGGGAGTCGTGTACTTCCACAGCCCTCGCGGCTGCATTCCATTTAGGGGTCTCACTATGAAGTTCGCGCAACTGGTACGCCTTGTGCCGGTCGTCTTGTCGCTTGCCATACCTTCTTTCGCCCAGATCACCGGCGATTTGATCATCAACGTCACCGATCCGTCAGGCGCCATCATCTCCGGAGCCGACATCTCCGTCAAAAGCGCCGCCCAGGGTTCCACGCGGTCGCTGAAGTCCGATGCCCAGGGCATCGCCCGCTTCTCCCTGCTCAACATCGGTGACTATGAAGTGCGCATCGAAGCCCCCGGCTTCGCCGTCACCAACACCCGCGCCCTCATCAACACCGGCGCCGTCCGCGAACTCAAGGCCGTTCTTGAAGTCTCCGCGACCCGCCAGGAAGTCCAGGTTGAGGAAAGCACCATCGTCATCGCCACTACGAACTCGCAAATGCAGTCCAGCGTCGAGTCCAAGGCCCTCACCCAGCTCTCCCTCCCCAATGGCGTCCTCTCCATCGCCGGCACCACGCCCGGCGTCATCCCCGTCTCCGCCCGCAACCCCTTCCTCGGCCAGGGCAGCTTCAACGCCAACGGCGGCCGCGGCCGCGGCAACAACATCACCATTGATAACGCCAACGCCACCGACGTCTCCACCACCGGCGGAGCCGGCATCGGCACCGTCCCGCTCGACGCGATTAAAGAGGTGAACGTCATCTCCAATAACTTCAACGCCGAGTTCGGCCGCAACGCCAGCTCCCAGTTCCAGATCGTCACCAAGAGCGGCACCAACTCCTACCACGGCTCCCTCGTCGAGTTCTTCAAAAACAACCGCATCAACGCCCGCGACTACTTCGACCGCACCGGCAAAGCCGCCACCCTCCGCGACAACGACTGGGTCGCCCAAGGCGGTGGCCGCATCGTCCGCGACAAGCTCTTCTTCTACGGCACCTACGAACAGCAGAAGATCCGCGGCGCCGGCGGCACCCGTATCGCCGCCGTCCCCACCTCGGCCCAGGTAGCCGGTATCACCAATACCGCTTCCCGCCAGCTCTTCACCGCCGCCCAGGGCTTCGCCAGCGATAGCGGCACCCTCGCCTCCTCCGCCCCCCTCGGCAGCAACTCCGTCGCCTACTCCGGCAAAATCGACTGGAACTTCTCCGCCAAGGACACCCTTTCCGGCCGCTACGCCTATCAGAAGTCGGACTCCAAGTCCCCCGGCAACACCTTCATCAGCTCCAACCTGCCCAACAACGGCGCCGCTAACACCAACAAGCCCCAGACCGTGGCCCTCAACTACACCCGTGTCCAGGGCTCCTCGATGGTGATCAACAACATCGCCACCTTCGGCCGCAGCCTCCCGAACTTCACCCCGCTCGCGCCCATCACCGCGCCCAGCGTCCAGTTCCAGAACGGCCTCGCCGAAATCGGCAGCTGGTCCGGTATCCCCCAGGGCCGTACCCAGAACGTCTATAACAACCTCACCACGGTCACCAAGACGCTCAACAGCCATACCTTCAAATTCGGCTACAGCCTCGAACGCATCCAGGCAAACAGCATCTTCGATTCCAACGTCCGCGGCACCCTCGTCTTCGCTAACTTCGAGACCTTCCAGCAGGGCACCCCGGTTCAGTACACCCAGCGCTTCGGCGGCTCCATCCGCGGCAACCGCGTCCTCAATCAGGGCTTCTTCCTCCAGGACGACTGGCGCGTCACTCGCCACCTCACCCTCAACCTCGGCGTCCGTACCGAAATCGCCGGCGGCGTCGGTGAAGTCAACAACCTCATCTCCAACCTCAACCTCGACCAGCAGCAGTCCCTCGGCGGCGCCGGCGCCGGCCCGCTCGGCTCTATCGCCGTCGGCGGCAAGGCGTTCAATACCAATACCAATTGGGCCCCCCGCCTCGGTTTCGCCTGGAACCCCAACGGCGGCAAGTGGAGCGTCCGCGGCGGCTATGGCCTCGCCTACGACTTCATCTTCCTGAACCCCATCACCAACCTCCGCTTCGCTCCGCCGTTCATGTACAACTTCTCCACCACGGACTTCAGCGGCGCCAACACTCTGGCCAACATTCTCGCCGGTACCTCGCCCTTCCAACAGGTCGGCCGCTCTACCGTCGGCAACTTCGGCACCACCGTCCGGAACTTCGGCTCCCTCTCTCCGGTCGACTACGCCATGCAGAACCCGCAGGTCCAGAACTGGAGCCTCAACATTGAGCGCCAGCTCGGCAACGGCTTCATCGCCCGCGCCAGCTACGTCGGCACCAAAGGCAACCGCCTCCAGCGCGCCCGCCCCATCAACACCGTCCAGCCCGGAGTCGTCGTCCCGGCCACCTCGGAAGCCGATGAACAGGCCCGCCTGACGACCTACCGCGCCATCAACGCCGCCCTCAACGCTCCTCCCACCGCCCAGACCAACCGGATTGACCCCCGCTTCACCACCGTCACTCTGAATGAGTCCTCGGCCAACTCCAACTTCCACTCCCTGCAAACCTACGTGGCGCGCACCTTCCGCTCCGGCTTCGGTTTCACTGCTTCTTACACCTGGGGCAAGTCCATCGACGACGTCTCCGACGTCCTGAACGTCATCGCCAATGACACTCCCAGCCAGCAGAACCCCTTCGACAACCGTGACAACCGCGCCGTCTCCGGCTTCGACGTCACCCACCGCTTCGCCTTCACGCATAGCTATGACCTGCCCAAGTTCAAGGACGCCCAGGCGCTGGTCCGCCACATCGCCGGCGGCTGGAACCTCAGCGGCATCATGCAGATGCAGTCCGGCTCCCCGGTGAACCTCCTCTCCGGCGCCCGCCTCGCCCTGCCCGATCCGCTCCTGCTCGGCGGCGGCGGCGCTGTCCGTCCCAACATCTCCGGCCCGCTCAACCTGACCTTCCTCCCCAACCCGGGCACCGTCACGGCGGCCAACTTCAAAACCACCGGCTCCGGCCTCAGCCAGCCCCTCATCGGCAACTACGGGAACCTCGGCCGCAACGTCATCCGCGCCAACGGCCTCACCCAGTACGACATGACGATTCAGAAGGATTGGCAGATCAAAGAGTCCATGCGCTTCCAGCTCCAGAGCCAGTTCGGGAACCTGTTCAACAACACCCAGTTCTCCCGCCCCGGAGCCAGCCTTGCCGCCCCTGTTACCTTCGGTTACTACCAGGACACCGATACCAACTCGCGCGTCGTCACCCTCGTCGCCCGCCTGATCTTCTAAAGAAAATCAGGTCCCAAACCACCAAAGCCCTCCCCCAACCCAGGGGAGGGCTTTTTCATTGCTCCCAAGCCAAAGCCAGAAGCGAAGATCCAAACCCGTGCCGGAATCCTACTTCGGAATCAACGGCATCTGCGGCGCCGCCGTCACCGGCAGATACCCATCCAGCCGCGGATCCCCGGCAATCTCAATCCCCCGCGCATACGGCCGAAAGCCCATTTTCCGGTAAAACGCCAGCGCCTTCGGATCGTCCAGCGTACACGTATGCAGCCACACGCGGTTGATCTTCGTGCTCCATGCCAGCCGCAGCGCATGCGCCATCATCGCCCGTCCCTGCCCGCGGCCCGTCTCCGGCGGCGTCAAACCGAACAGGACGATCTCCACATCCCCGGACGCCTGGTGATGCATCTCCACCAGCCCGCTGCCCCCATCGTAGAGATAAACCGCATACCCCGGCCCAGTCAGCCGCTCCGTCAACTGCTCATCCGTCGCCCGTAGGCGGCTGAACCACATCCAGTTCTCGCCCACCCGCCGGAACATCGCCCGGTAAGTGTCGAGGCTCGAAACATCCATCGCCTCCAGTTCGCCGGGAAACTTCCCGTCGATCCAGGTCGGCCGCCCGGTCATCTGCAGATAAGTAACCACCGAAGCAATTTTGCCAGGGGCGAGAATGTGAGTTCCGTCAGGGATTAGCATAAGAAACGAACCGCGATCAGTGTCATATCGTCGTGCTGCGGATGGCCGTTAGCAAACCCATCGGCGGCAGTGACAATCTTAGGAATGATATCGCGCACGGTGTCCTCTTTGTGGCTCTGCAGGAAAACGCCCAACGCGTCCTCCCCCCACTCCTCATCGGCGGCATTCATCGCTTCGCTAATGCCATCGGTGAATCCCACCAGCAAATCCCCCGGTTCAATCACAAACGTCCCATGCGTAAACCGCGCCGGCCGGAACAGCCCCACCACCGGCCCGCCCTCCTCCAACCGGTGAATGGAATCCCCGCGCAACACCATCGGCGGACAATGCCCGCCATTCACATACGTCAACACCCGCGTCCCCGCGTCATATTGCGCGTAGAACAAGGTGGCATACCGGTTCGATGGCGACGAGTCGAAAATCAGCCGGTTCAGCGTCGAAATCATGACCCCCAAATCCCCCGGCAACGACATCGCCTGCCCTCGCAGCGCCGATTGCAAACTCGCCATCAACAGCGCCGCCGGAATTCCCTTCCCGCTCACATCGCCAATTGAAAAGGCGAACACCCCATTCTCAAGCTGCAAAAAGTCATAGGAGTCCCCGCCCACCCCGCGCGCCGGCCGGCAGTAGCCCCAATAGTCCAGCCCCGCAATCGCCGGCAGGTTCTGCGGAAACAGCCGCTCCTGCACCTCCCCGGCAATCTCCACTTCCCGGTTCAGCCGCTCCCGCTGCGCCACGGCTTCGGTAATCGCCGCCGCCAACTGGCTGTTCTCCAGCGCCATCCCAGCCTGCGCCGCCACCGTCTCCAGCAACCGGATGTCGTTCGGCGTATACGGTTCCTCGCTGCGTTTATGCCCCAGCGTCAACACCCCCAACAGCCGGTCCTTCACCGCCAACGGCAGCAACAGCTCCGCTCCCGTCTCCCGCAGCCACCCCATCTCGTCTTCACCCAAAGCCTCCCGGTGCACCCAAGAAGACGCATCGTCCAGGTAAACCCGCAACGGAGCCCGGTCGCGCCGCAACAGCTCCGCCGTCCGCGCCCCGTCCGGCAACGTGCCAGCCCCGCCGTAAGCCGGCGCAAACCCGTCCTCCTCCCGCACCAGCAGCGCAATCCGATCCACATGCAGCGCAGCCGCAATCCGCGTCGCCACCGCCTCCAGCAGCGGCTTGGTTTCCACCATGCCGCGCACGTCTTCGCTCAACGTCGTCAGCAGCAATTCGGCGTCGTAAGCCTCCCGGAAGAACCGCCGGTCCACCCACAGCGCCAGCTTCTCCGCGCCCTTCTGCAAAAACACAACCAAAATCGTGCCAAACGCGACCACCTGCAGCGTCTTCGGACGGTTCATCCCGGGCTGCGTCGCCAGCGCCACCGCCATTAGCAAGATACCCAAAATCAACGCCGCCTGCAGAATCCGCACCCCCCGGCTGGCCAGGGCATACTGCAAGCCCTGCCGCACCGTCAGCGCAACGCCAAACGCGCGGTGGACGACGATCACATAAGCGAGCGTCACCGGGAACAGACACATCGCCAGCAGCGCCGGCAGGATGATCCACTCGCTCAGCGAATCAGGACTCCGGCCCGACGCCAGCGAAACCAGAATCACCACAAACATCGGCGTCAACGCCAGAATCGCCCCGCCCAAAATGATCCGCAACCGCCGCCGCGAATCCAGATCGGAGAGAGCAAACCGCTTCGACGTCAACAGCCCGAAAAACGCGCTAATCGCCGCCATATTCAAAAACTGAATCACCCCGGAAAAGCGAAAAGTCCCATCAATCACCGAAGCCCACCGCCCCGGATCCCCCCAAGCCGTCAGGTAGCTCGAAACCGCCGAAACGCCAATCGAGGCCACCAACGCCGCCACGGCCCCCAACCGCAACCACCCCATCCGCTCCTGCCACGCCGCCCGCCGGGGAAACTCCCAAGCAAACAGAAACATGGAAAGCCCCCAAGCCGAATTACAGAGGACATGGAGCATCTGAAAAAGCACCACCACCGCCCCCATCGCCACCGGGAAGTAGCTCGGGTGGACCACGGAATGGGAAAACGTCACCAGCATCGCCAGCAACAGCCAAGCCTGTTTATCCAGGGGGCGCAACAGCACGGTCCAGAACCCGAGCGCCATACAAAGCAGCGGCATGCCAATCGACATCAGCGCCAAAAACACCATCCGCGAAATCGTGATCCGGTTCAGTGACGCAGTTTCCAGCTGCCAAGACACCTCCCGCGCCACCCCGCCCGAGCCCTGCACAGTCACCGCAACCCGGTCCCCGGGAAACAGTTTTTCCAACGCAGCAAACCGCGCCGCATCGCCGGCAAACGGCCGCCCCTGCACCGCCAGCAACCGGTCCCCCTCCCGCAGTCCCGCCGCCACCGCCGCCGGCCCCGGCCGTTTCACCGCCGGCCACGGCGCCCCCAGCGCAAACCCCGCCGCCGCCTGGTTCTCCGGCCACCGGATCTGCTCGTAATACATGGTCCCGGTCGCAACCTGATACGCCGCCAGCAGAATCAATAGCAGCACCGCCGCCACCCGTAGGGCTCGTTCCTTCTGTCGGATCTCCATAGCGTGCGCAAATTATCTCACGCCACCACCAACGGCACCCGCCTTCGTATCAAAATCGGCCTCCCCGCAAACCCACAGTGCTAAACTCGTCCAATTACAGCTTCTTAAGAAACACCCACGTAGCGTAGACACCCATGCCCCGCCCCCCAAAATCCCCCGCCGAAAAGTCCAAAACCGCCGTCATCGGCTTTGAAGCCAAACTCTGGCTCGCCGCCGATAAACTCCGCAATAACATGGACGCCGCCGAATACAAACACGTCGTCCTCGGCCTCATCTTCCTCAAATACATCTCTGACGCCTTCGAAGAAATGCGCGCCCGCCTCGAAGCCGGCCAGGGCGAATACGCCGGCGCCAACCCCGAAGACCCCGACGAATACCAGGCCGAAAACGTCTTCTGGGTCCCGCGCGAAGCCCGCTGGCTCCAACTCCAAGCCAGCGCCCACCAGCCCGGCATCGGCAAACTCCTCGATGACGCCATGCTCGCCATCGAACGCGACAACACCCGCCTCAAAGGCGTCCTCCCCAAGGACTACGCCCGCCCCGCGCTCGACCAGCACCGTCTCGGCGAACTCATCGACCTCATCGGCACCATCGGCCTCGGCGACCGTGACAACCGCGCCAAAGACATCCTCGGCCGCGTCTACGAATACTTCCTCACCCAGTTCGCCAGCGCCGAAGGCAAAAACGGCGGCCAGTTCTATACGCCCAACTGCATCGTCGGCCTCCTCGTCCAAATGCTCGCCCCCTACAAAGGCCGCGTCTACGACCCCTGCTGCGGCTCCGGCGGCATGTTCGTCCAATCGGAAAAGTTCGTCGAAACCCACGGCGGCCGCATCGGCGATATCGCCATCTTCGGCCAGGAGTCCAACGCCACCACCCGCCGCCTCGCCGTCATGAACCTCGCCATCCGCGGCATCGAAGCCGACTTCGGCCCCGAACAGGCCGACACCTTCCGCCGCGACCTCCACCCCGACCTCCGTGCCGATTACGTCCTCGCCAACCCGCCCTTCAACGATAGTGACTGGTTCCGCAAGGATGACGACGTCCGCTGGCAGTACGGCGTGCCCCCCAAAGGCAACGCCAACTTCGCCTGGGTCCAGCACTTCATCCACCACCTCGCCCCCAAAGGCCTCGCCGGCTTCGTCCTCGCCAACGGCAGTATGAGCGCCAACCAATCCGGCGAAGGCGAAATCCGCAAGGCAATCATTGAAGCGG
>JBIKOG010000243.1:0-11198 GCA_044358225.1 Bryobacteraceae bacterium
CGCTGGCCCAACCCGACGCCCGCCCCCGGTCGTGCGGGCAGCGCATGCGAATTGTTTTGGTTTTTGGCTTGGCCGGGAGCGGATGGGTTCGGGGGATGCGGGATTGGTTGGGCTGCGTCGAGTCGCGCGGGCAGCGCATGCGATTTGTTTTGGTTTTTGGCTTGGCCGGGAGTGGATGGGTTCGGGGGATGCGGGATCGGTTGGGCTGCGTCGGGTCGTGCGGGCAGCGCATGCGATTTGTTTTGGTTTTTGGCTTGGCCGGGAGCGGATGGGTTCGGGGGATGCGGGATCGGTTGGGCTGCGTCGAGTCGCGCGGGCAGCGCATCCGAATTTGGGTGGGGGGACTTGGTCGGGAGCGGATGGGTTCGGACGATTCCCTGGTGAACGTCACCCGGGCTCCCCCTTCGGTGGGCAAGCCTAGGAATTGGCCTAGTGACTGGCTGAGAGGATGTGGCGGGCGCGGTTGTAGATCGTTGCGATCAGCAGGATCACCATTGCTGGGGCGAGCCACTCGCTGGGCTCGCGGCCCAGGGCTAGCCAGGTTCCGAGGATTCCTTGCAATAGCGCTCGGTCGCTTTTGCCCATCGGGCCGTCGTTGCGGCGGACGCCGGTCAGCGTCTGGCCTACTGTGCTCGTCATCTCCGTTAGCCCCAATAAGACCACGACGGTGCCCACGAGAGCGGGGTTCCAGTTGGGGAGGTAGGCGAAGGGGAGGAGCAGGGCCGCGTCGGCCAGGACGTCGGTCAGCTCGTTGAGTAGCGCTCCGAGGCGGGTGGCTTGGTTGTGCTCGCGGGCTAACATGCCGTCGATGGCGTTGGCGGCCATTCGTAAGAACAGCCAGACCGGGAGCATCCACCATTGGCGGCTTCCGTATGCGAGGTCCAGGCCGAGGGCGATGGAGATGGCGCAGGTGATGAATGTCACCTGGTTGGCGGTTGCCCCGATGGCGGCCAGACGGTTCGCTATCGGGCGTAGAAGCGCTTGGAATTTTGGCTTTAAGGCGTAGACGCTAGGCATTGGTGAAGGCGACCAGGGCCGCCAGTTTGGCTGCCGCGGCGCCGCTATCGATGGAGTGTTTGGCTTTGTCGATGGCTTCTTCCGGGCTCGACACGGCCGCTGCTACGAGGAGGCCGGCGGCGGCGTTGAGCAACACTACGTCGCGGCGGGGGCCGGTTTGGCCGCTGAGGATTTCGTGGGTGATCTTTGCGTTGGCAAAGCGGTCGCCGCCGCGGAGGGCGTCGAGCGAGGCGCGGGGCAGGCCGAAATCGGCGGGTTGCCAGTATTCCTTCGTCACTACTCCGTTTTCCACCTTCCAGATCGTCGTGCTGCCGGAGAGGGTGATTTCGTCGAGACCGTCGGAACCGTGGACGAGGAATTGCCGCCCGGTGTTGAGGTTGGCCAAGGTCTGGGCCATCTCGTCGCCGATGCCTTCGCCGGGGACGCCGATGAGTTGGGCTTGCGCGCCGGCGGGGTTGCAGAGGGGGCCCATGAGGTTCAGGGCGGTGCGGATTTTGAGCTCGCCGCGGACCGGGGCGGCGTGGCGCAGGGCGGGGTGGAGCTTCGGTGCAAAAAGGAACCCGATGCCGGTTTGGCGGATGGATTCGCCCATCTTTTCGGGGGTGAGGTCGATGACTACGCCGAGGGCTTCGAGTACGTCGGCGCTGCCGCACATGGAACTGGCCGAGCGGTTGCCGTGTTTCGCCACTTTGACGCCGGCGCCGGCGACGACGAACGCCGAAACGGTGGAAATGTTAAACGTATTGGTCTCGTCGCCGCCGGTGCCGCAGGTGTCGAGCGAGGGGCCGGGGCCGGGGTCGACGAGGAGCATCTCGGCGCGCATGGCGCGGGCAAAACCGGTCAAAACATCGGCCGTGGCCTTGTGGGGCGGGAGGACGGCGAGGAAGGCGGCGAGCTGGACGGGAGAGACAACACCCGACAAAATGAGGCGCATGGCGCGTTCGGCTTCATCGGAATGAAACGGTTTTTCGCGGATCCGGTCGTGAAGAATGGGCAAAAAGGCTGAGATGGGTTCCGGCACGGTGATAAACTGTGAGTTTACCGTATGAAAATCCACGAGTATCAAGGAAAGGCGATTCTGGCGCGCTACGGCGTGCCGGTGCCAAAAAGCATTGTCGCCTTTACCGTCCAAGAGGCCGAAGCCGCGGCTAAAGAACTCGGCGGCTTTGTTGTCGTAAAAGCCCAGATTCACGCTGGAGGCCGCGGAAAAGGCGGCGGTGTGAAGGTCTGCAAGACCGTTGAGGACGCAGTCGAGGCATCGAAAAAGATCCTCGGCATGCAACTCATCACGCACCAGACGGCGCCCGAGGGCCAGCTGGTCCGGCGCTTGCTGATCGAGGAGGCGTTGCCGATTGAGAAAGAACTCTATCTCGGCATCACGCTCGATCGCGTGACGGGCAAGAACGTTTTCATGGCGTCGAGCGAAGGCGGCATGGAAATCGAGGAAGTGGCCCATCATACGCCTGAAAAGATTTTGAAGGAGACCATTGAGCCGGGCATCGGCCTGCAGGGTTTCCAGGCGCGGAATATGGCGTTCGGCATTGGCATTCCGGCCAAGAGCGTGAACGCGGCGGCTAAGGCGATGGTTGCTTTGGCGAAAGCCTATGAAGACACCGACGCGTCGCTGGCCGAGATCAATCCGTTCATTTTGTTGAAAGACGGGCGCGTGATGGCGCTCGACGCCAAAATCAACATTGACGATAACGCGTTGTACCGGCATCCGGACTTTGTCGACTTGCGCGATCTGGACGAAGAAGATCCGTTGGAAGTGGAAGCTTCCAAGTTCTCCTTGAACTACATCAAGCTCGACGGCAACATCGCCTGCATGGTGAACGGCGCCGGGTTGGCCATGGCCACGATGGACATCATCAAGTGGGCGGGCGGCGAGCCGGCGAACTTCCTGGACGTGGGCGGCGGCGCGAACGAGGAACAGATCAAGAACGCGTTCCGGATTCTGCTTTCCGACAAGGCCGTGAAGGCTGTTCTGATTAACATCTTCGGCGGCATTCTGCGGTGCGATGTGCTGGCGACCGGTGTGGTGAACGCGGCGCGCGATCTGGGTATCTCGCTGCCGGTGGTGATCCGCATGGAAGGAACCAACGTGGAAGAGGGCAAGAAGATTATTGCCGAATCCGGGTTTAACTTCCAGGTTGCTGATGGCATGAAAGACGCGGCTGAGAAAGTTGTGAAGGCGGCACAATGAGCGTACTAGTTAATAAAGAAACTCGCCTGCTGGTGCAGGGTTACACGGGTGCGCAGGGCACCTTCCACGCGACGAACTCGATTAACTACGGGACGACCGTGGTTGGCGGTGTGACGCCGGGTAAGGGTGGCACGAAGCACCTGGACCGTCCGGTATTTGACACCGTTGGCGCGGCTGTGCGCGAGACGGGGGCCAACGCCACCGTGATCTTCGTGCCGCCGCCGTTCGCGGCCGATGCGATTATGGAAGCCGCCGATGCGGGGATCGCCTTGATCGTTTGCATCACCGAAGGCATTCCGGTGCGGGACATGATCGCGGCGAAGCAGTATCTGTCGACGCGCGGTTCGCGGCTGATCGGGCCGAACTGCCCGGGTATCATTACGCCGGGCGAGTGCCGGATTGGTATCATGCCGGGTCATATCCACTTACGTGGGCATGTGGGCGTAGTTAGCCGCTCGGGCACATTGACCTATGAGGCTGTGGGCCAGCTGACTAAGTTGGGCATTGGGCAGTCGACTTGTATCGGCATCGGTGGCGACCCGATTATCGGGACGACGCATTTGGACGCGATCAAGCTGTTCAACGAAGATCCGGACACGCACGCGATTGTGATGATTGGCGAAATTGGCGGCAATAACGAAGAGATTGCGGCGGCCTACATCAAGGATCACGTGAAGAAGCCGGTGGTTGGTTTTATTGCCGGCCAGACGGCGCCTCCGGGGCGTCGTATGGGCCACGCGGGCGCCATTGTGGCCGGCGGCAGCGGCAAGGCATCGGACAAGATGGCGGCGATGGAAGCCGCAGGCATTACGGTTTGCAGTACCCCGGCCGACCTCGGCCAGAAAATTCAAGAAAGACTTTCGAGCTAAAGAAATATGGCATTGGAACGTACATTTGCGATGATCAAGCCCGACGCGGTTTCGCGCGGGATCAGCGGCCAGATCATCTCCATGATCGAAGAGAACGGCTTCCGCATTGTGGCGATGAAGAAGCATCACATCACGGTGAAGGAAGCGGAAGGCTTTTATGGCGTGCACCGCGAACGGCCGTTTTTCGGCTCGTTGGTGAAGTTCATGACCGAGGGCCCGTCGATTCTTCTGGTGTTGGAGAAGGATTCGGCGATTGCGCAGTGGCGCGAACTGATGGGCGCGACCAATCCGGCGAACGCGGCGGAAGGGACTGTGCGCAAGCGGTTTGCCGAATCGATCGAGCGGAACTGCTCGCACGGTTCGGATGCTGTGGAGACGGCGGCGGCGGAGTGCGTTTACTACTTCGCGGCTTCGGAATTGCTGTAGTTTTTATTTCGTTTGTTAGTGAGAGCGGCGGCCTTCGGGCCGCCGTTTTTGTTTGTGTAGAATAAAAGTGTTGTGACCTTGAATCATTTTCCCTTGATAACGGTGGACGCGGGCGTGATGGGGGGCGTGCCTTGTGTGCGCGGGTTGCGTATCCCTGTGGCCACGGTTTTGCGGTTGCTTGCGGGCGGATATTCGGACGTGGAGATAGTGGCGGAGTATCCGGACCTTCGCGTTGAAGATGTGCGGGCGTGCTTGCAGTATGCGGCGGCTACGATGCAGGAGCGAGAACTGCCGTTACCGCAACCTGCGTGAAGCTTCTTGTCGATAACGCGCTGCCGCCGCGGCTGGCGGGCCTTTTGAGCGCCGATGGGTTCGACGCGGTTCATGTGCGGGCTTATGGCATGGGCGCGGCGCCGGATTCGGAGATTCTGATTCGGGCCCGGGAGGAGGATCGGGTGATTGTCTCCGCCGATACCGACTTTGGAACGTTGCTGGCGACACAGGAGAGCGCGAAGCCATCGTTTGTGTTGATCCGGGATTCAGAGTTGGTAACTGCCGAGGATTTTTTCGGAGTGTTGCGCTCCAGTCTGCGATTGCTGGAGGCTGAGCTTTCACTAGGGTGCGTTGTTGTCATTCGGTCTGGACGGATGCGGATTCGGCGCCTGCCGATTTCGAGGTGACGGATGGTTGTTGGAACTGGGAACATCTTTGCCGATTTAGGGTTTGCGCCGGCGGAGGCTAGTAACCTGCGGATGCGGTCGGAGTTGATGATGGCATTGCGGAAGTATGTTGAGAGATAAGGGTTGACGCAGGCTGATGCGGCGCGGCGGTTGCAGGTCACGCAGCCGCGGATTTCTGATTTGATGCGGGGGAAGATCAACCGGTTTTCGTTAGATACGCTGGTGGCGATGTCGACGATGGCTGGGATGGAAGTGGACTTGCGGATCCGGGTGAAGCCGCGGCGAGTTGTGTAGGTTAGGCAGGGTAGACAGGAGCCAGGAGACGGGTCAACAGGGCCGTGGAAACGTTGTCCAGGTTGCCGCTCCGGATGGCCGCTACCCGTGTGCGCGAGCACCCGGCTTTCCTTGCGATTCCTGCGTCCGTCATCAGCTTCGCGGAAATGGCCTGGCGCAGTTGCTTCAAGAGCCCGTACTGCACATGCCATTCCTGCGCTTCCAGTTCGCTGAGTCCGAGCGCGCGCGCCAACTCCTCGGCCGTTTTTGCGGTCGGGTAATTATCTGTTTGGGGCATTGTTTTGCGAACTATCCTCTTGCATGACCGCAAGAATCCCGGTGATGGCCTCGTTTAGATTTGCCCTCAATTCTTCCATCGTTTCGCCTTGGGAATAGCAGCCGGGAAGTGCGGGTACTTCGGCCCGGTAGCCGCCTTCCGGTTCTTCGTGAATGACGACGGCATAGTTCTCCACGCCAACAGTTTCGCACGGCCGGCGGTGGTCTCCTCCCTACAGAAACAACTCCACGCCTACATCAAAGAACGCCGCCAAACGCTTGGCCTGTTCCTTGCTAACGCCGCGCTTGCCGGACAGCACTTCGGACACGCGGCTCTTTCCGCCGAGGAGCGGGACCAGGTCCGCCGGGCTCAGCCCGCGTTGCTCCATGAGATGGCTTACGATTTCGTGGGGCGGGCTGGGAGGAATGGGGTACCGCTGGCGTTCATAGTCGTGGATCAGGTTTAGCAGCAGTTCCAGTAGTGCTTCTTCTTCCGCAGAGAGGCGGGTTTCGCCTTTGGCCATGAGCGTCTCCACAATTCCTAGGAGGCGGTCATTCTCCGCATCCGTTTTGATGACGCCGGGGTGGGCTTTACTGAGAAGCCGAGCATAGGCCTTCGTGTCGAATTGCGGTTCGGTGAGAATCATTGGCGCCATTCTCCTTTGTCGTACTCCCGATGGGCGAGGATGTGTTTGATGTAGACCGCTTGTTGGCGGTAGTGGACGTAGGCGATGAGCCGGTATTTGTTTCCGCCAATATCGAACACAACCAGTTCCCCAACGAAATCGGCGGTATTCATGCTGCGGCGGATCGCAGCCGGGGTTGGCCAGTTGGAAGATTCCACAATCTGCGCCCAACGATTGAGTGGTCCCAACGCATCTGGCCAGACCTGAGCGAATTCGCGAATCGCGCGACGCGAGATGACTCGCATAGCTTGAAGTTCCCACAATGGGAACCCAGAGTCAAGCCCGGCGCGCGGGTGCCGTTGGCGGCTGGTATTATGGCTGCGGAGCCCTCCGCGAGGCTGGCTCAGGAAACGGGGGCACGATGGCTGACGAATTGCCAGAAATTCAGACGCAGGACACCGAGAGCGCATCGCGCCGGGAGCTATTTCAGATGGGTGCATTGCTGGGTGTGGCCGCGATGCCCGCTGCGGCCGCGGCTGGGCCGCTGCGCGCGGGGCCGGATGTGTATCAGTCTATTGGTGTGGAGCCGGTGATCAACTGCCGAGGCACGTTTACGATCATCGGCGCGTCGATTGAGCTGCCGGAAGTGCGGGCGGCGATGGATGCGGCGTCGCAGCATTTCGTGCAGTTGGACGAGTTGGCGCACGGCGTGGGGCAGCGTCTGGCGGAGATCACGGGCGCTGAGTGGGGCATGGTTTCGGCCGGGTGCGCGGCGGGTTTGAAACACGTCGCGGCGGCGTGCGTTTCTGGCGGGAATCCTGAGAAATTGCTGCGGATTCCGGATTTGGCGGGGCTCGATAAAACCGAGTGCGTGGTGCCGCGAACTTCGCGCAGTGTGTATGACCATGCCATTCGGAACATTGGGCTGAAGATGATCAACGTCGATACGGCGGAGGAGTTTCAGAGCGCGCTGAGTTCGCGCACGGCGATGATCTATTTGAACTCGGGCGGGCCGGCTGATAGCGGGCCGTTGTCGCTCGAAAACATCGCGCGGATGGCGAAGCCGTGGGGGATTCCGATCCTCGTCGATGCGGCTGCGGAGGTGCTGACGATTCCGAATGTCCACCTGGCTCGGGGCGCTTCGGTGGTGGCCTATTCGGGCGGGAAAGCGATCTGCGGGCCGCAATGCGCGGGGCTACTATTGGGGCGGAAGGACATTCTGCAGTCGGCCTGGCAGGCGAGTTCGCCGCATCACGGGCCGGGGCGGGATAACAAGGTGGGCCGGGAAGAGACCATCGGCATGGTGGCCGCCGTGGAGGCCTGGGCGAAGCGGGACCACAAGGCCGAATGGGCGCGGTGGATGGGCTATCTGGACACGATTGCCAAGCGCGTGACGCAGGTGGAGGGGGTGAAGACTTCCGTTCGCGAGCCGCGTGGGTTGAGCAATCGCACGCCTACTTTGCAGATCTATTGGGATCCGGCGAAGCTGCATGTGACGGGCGAGGAACTGGCTGAGACTGTTGCGCGGACGAAGCCGCGGATCGCACTGGGCGCGGGCGGGGGACTGCCGCGCAAGGGCGGGCCCGATTCAGCACCGGAGGGGACGACGTCGCTTGAAATTGCGGCGTGGATGATGCAGCCGGGGAACGATAAGATTGTCGCCGAACGGTTGCACGAACTGCTTTCGCAGAAGCGTTCCCCGAAGCCCGCCGCGGCGGCGCCGGCGGGGAATTTGACGGGCCGTTGGGACGTGGCCATTCAGTTCTTTTCCAGCAGCAGCCAGCACACGCTGACGCTGGAACAGAAGGGCAACACGCTGCAAGGCACGCATAAGGGCGAGTTCACGGTGCGCGATGTGTTTGGCACGATTGACGGCGATAAGGTGAAGCTGCAGAGCACGCAGAGTTCGCCGGGGGACTCGCTGACCTTCACGTTTTCGGGCACGCTGGCGGGTGATACGCTGGCCGGCCCCATCTACATGGGCGAGTATTTGACTGCGAAATTCTCGGCGACGCGGCACGTCTATCCGACGCAGCAGCGCACGATCCACATCCCCGGAGGGCCGCCGTTGGCGAACTGAGATGCGCACGCTGCTGTTGGCTCTATTGACGATGTTGGCGGGGTGCGGCGATCTGCTGTCGGTGCACCCGCTGGCGGCGAAGGGCGTGATGGATGGCACGTTGACGGGCGAGTGGATCTGCGCCGAGAAAGACTGCAAGGGCAGCGTGCTGGTGCGGCCGGAAGAGGGCTACTACGACATCATCTGGATCCCCGGCGAGGCCGATGGCGAACCGCTTCGGCTGCAGGGGCGGATGGTGAAAATCGGCACGCGAATGGTGCTGGATCTGGTGACGGCCAAACGCGCGGATTTGGCCATTCCCGGGCACTTTTTCATGCTTTTGGAGAAATCCGGCGCGGGCGTGAAGTTCCACTGGCTGGACTCCGATTGGCTGCGGAAACAGGCGGCGGGAACTCCGCACTTGATGGTGGACAGTAAACCCATTCTCACCGGCGATAGCGCAACGCTGCAGGCATTCCTGCTGCGGTTCGGGTTGGACCCGAAGGCCACCGCCGGGAGTATGGCGTTTCGGCGGGTTAAGGGATGAAGTTCTTCAAGTAGCGGCCGCTTTGGATGAGCGAGGCTTTGCGGAGTTCGAGGTCGCCTTCGTAGGCGCGGTCCTCGACTTCGATGCAGACGCCGCCGCTGTATCCGGTCTCGGTCAGCACGCTGAAGAACTTGCCCCAATCGACATCGCCCAGGCCGGGGAGCTTCGGCGTGTGCCACAGATTCGGGTAGGCGAAGACGCCGACTTCGTTCAACTTATCGCGGTCGATGCGGGCGTCCTTGGCGTGCATGTGGAAGAGCTTGGGGCCGAACTCGCGCATGGCTTTCAGGTAGTCCATGTGCTGGAGGATGAAGTGGGAGGGGTCGAAGTTCAGGCCGAAGTGATCGCTGGGAATGTCGTTGAACGCGCGGCGCCAGATGGCGGGCGAGGTCATCAGATTCTTGCCGCCGGGCCATTCGTCCTTGGTGAACGACATGGGGCAGTTCTCGATGCCGATCTTCACATTGTGCTTTTCGGCGAGGGCGATGAGTGGCTTCCAGGTCTTCAGAAAACGCGGCCAGTTTTCATCGACGGTCTGCGTGTAGTCGCGGCCGATGAAGGTGTTGACGACGCCGACACCCAATAAACTGGCGGCTTTGATGACGTGCCCGAGGTGCTTCACATAGACGGCGGCTTCGGCCTTGTCGGGGGCGAGCGGGTTGGGATAGTAGCCCAGGCCGCTGATGGCGACCCCGTACTTGGCGGCGAGGTCCTTCACTTTGTCGGCATCGCTTTTGGTGAAGCCGACGACGTCGATGTGGGTGATGCCGGCGTAGCGGCGCTCGGCTTTGCCTTGCGGCCAGCACATGAGTTCGACGCAGGAAAACCCATTCGATGCGGCGAAGGCGAGGACTTCTTCCAGGTTGAGGTCAGGCAGGATGGCGCTGACGAATCCGAGTGTAAGCATAAGTCTGTTCCCCACTATAAAGCACGGAGGGTAGAATTTGAAGGATGCGCATGTGGCTGATGTTACTTGGGGTGCCGTTGCTGGCGCAGCAATTGCAGGTTGTAGCGATTCCGTACACGGTGGTGGTGGACCGGTTACAACGGATTGCGCGCGGGGATAACGAGGCGCGGCTGGCCGGGCTGCGCACGCTGTTTGCGGAGGCCGGGTGCGAGGTGGACGAGCAGAAGGCGAAGGGGTCGAAGCTGCCGAATCTGGTGTGCGGATTGGGGGCGGATGCGGGCGCCGATCTGATCCTGGTGACGGCGCATTTTGACAAAGTCCGGGCGGGGGCTGGGGCGATTGATAACTGGACGGGGGCGTCGCTGTAGCCGTCGTTGCCCTAGAGTCTGCGGCACGCCACGGCGCTGCGCCACCGGTTCCTGTTCATCGTTAAAACACGTGCGGGCGGACCCGGAGTTGGGGCGGATGGCGTTGGAGATTACTCCGGCGGTGAAGATTCCGGTGCAAGGGATGAACGTGGAAAGAGTCGGCACCAGCGATACGGAGCCGTTCCGCGACGCGAAGGTGCCGATGGTCGATTTCCATGGGTTGACGAACGCGACGTGGCCGATACTGCACACGATCGACGATCAGTTCAGCAAGGTGGACATCGACGCCTACAAGGCGACGTATCGCTTCCTGGCCATTTATTTGAAGTATCTGGACGAGAATTTGGCTCCCGCCGGGAGCGCTATTGGGGGCCTCAAGTAAAGCGGCCATTGCCACCGGGGCCACAGCCACCGGAGGCGCAGAACGTGGAGATCACGCGCTGGGCGTTTTCGGCGCCGCAGGCGGTGCAGCGGGAGGGGCTGTCGGCCTCTGCCATGCGGCGCAATTTTTCAAACCGGGCGCCACATTCCGGACAAGCGTACTCATACATCGGCATACTTTAATTATGAAGCTTCGCATCCATGCCGATAGCATACGGCTCCGTTTAAAACAGTCCGAGGTGAAGACGCTCGCCGAGGGAGGGGAAGTGGTGGAGACGTGCCCGACACTCCCGGTGGCGATGCAATACGCGCTGCAGCCGGACGCGGCGGCGTCGGCGCTGGGCGTTACGGCCGATGGCGCGCGGCTCACCGTGCACATTCCCGCGGCCTGGCTCGGCGGTTGGGACACCGACGACCGTATCGGGTTTGAAGACACCAAGGGCCCGATTCATCTGCTGATCGAAAAAGACTTCAAGTGCGCGAACCCCTCGACGCCGAAGGATAACGACGACTGCTACGAAAACCCGGTGGCCTGCGAGAGCTAAAAACAAAACGGCCGGCGCCTG
>JBIKOG010000128.1:0-21563 GCA_044358225.1 Bryobacteraceae bacterium
CGCGCCTCCCTCCACGCCTCCTCATTCTTCCCTTCCGCAATCTGCGCATCCACCCGCACCATCCGCGCCGTCAAAACAGACTGCGGATCCCGCGTCCCGCGGTAATACTCCTCCGCCGCCCGCAAATACTCCAACGCCTCTCCGCCCTTCTTCAACCGCACCAACACCTCCGCCACACGCAACCGCGCCGCCGCCGCTGCCCTCTGCAACCGTTCCTCTTCCGCAATCCGCAACGAAGTCAAGTACGCCTCAAACGCCTCCCCATACTTGAATTGCGAATGATACGCAAAACCCAGGTCAAAATAACTCTGCGCCTGTAACTGCGAATACCCCACACCCCGCGCCATCGCCCCCACCTTCCCCGCAATCTCCCGCGCCTCCCCAAACTTCCCGCCCCGCGCCGCCACCGTCCCCAACCGCGCCAGCGTCACCGCCTCCAAATACTCATACTTCGTCGCCCGCGCCATCTCCATCACCGCCCGCAAATCCTCCTCGCTCCGCGCCAGGTCCTTCGTCAAAATCAGCGTCTCGCTCCGCCGCAGCGCCACCGCCGTCAACCCCTCCAAATTCACCCGCAAACGAAAAACCTCCTCCGCCTTCCCATACGCCTCCAACGCCCCGGCCCACTGCCGCAACCGGTGCCGCAACACGCCCAACTGCAGCCACGCCGCCGCATTCTCCGGCTCCGCCTTCAACAACCCCTCATACCGCGCCGTCGCCTCGTCCACGGCCCCATTCAGCGCCAGCGCCTTCGCCGTATCCAACCCCGCGCCCGCCCGCGCAAACAGCTTCGCCGACTCCCCGAAATCCCGCAAAACAAAATGCCGCACCGCGTCCGTCAACCCACCCGGCTCGTCCCGCAACCCATCAGCCCGCAACAACGCCTCCCGCGCCCGGTCCGCCATGTCCAGCTCCGCCAGCGCCTGCGCCAAACGCGCATGCGCCCCAGGAAATTGAGGATCCGCCGCCACAGCCTTCTCCAACAACAACCGAGCCTGGAAAGGCGCCTCCTCATGCAGCGCCGTCACACCCCGGTCATACCACCGCTGCGCCTCCGCCGTGGGCCGATACCCGCCCGATAACCACCGCAACGGCAACACCGCCGCCAACACCGTCAAAACCGCCACCCCCGCCATCCGCTGCCAACTCCCAAACGCCCGCTTCTTCCGAGGCAACGCCGTCCGCGTCGAACCCTCCACCTCCGCCAACACCGCCCGCGCCGATTGAAACCGCGCCCCCGCGTCCTGCGCCAAACAACCCAATATTCCCCGATCCCAACTCGCCGGCAAACCCTCCACCAGCGAACTCGGCGGCGCCGGCGTCTCCCGCAACTTCTTCACCGCCAGCGCCATCGCCGACCCGCCCCGGAACGGCAGCACCCCCGTCACCAACTCATACAGCAACACCCCCAACGAATACACATCCGTCGCCGGCCCAATCTCCCCGCCCTCAATCTGCTCCGGCGCCATATACGCCGGCGTCCCCAACGCCCCGCCCGTCGCCGTCAGCCCCACCGCGCTCAACGAACGCGACAACCCAAAATCTGTAATCACCACCCGCTCGCCCACCAGCATCACGTTGCTGGGCTTCAAATCCCGATGCACGACCCCCGCCGCATGCGCCGCCTCCAACCCCTCCACCATCTGCCGCAAGATCCCCAACGCCACATCGGGCGCCAACTTACCCTCCCGCTCCAAACGCGCCGCCAACGTCTCCCCTTCCAACAACTCCATCGTCAGGAAATGCACCGTCCGCCCGCCCGGCGCCCGGTGCTGCCACAAGTCATGAATGCGGCAAACGTTCGGATGCGTCACCCGCCGCGACAGCTGAATCTCCTGCTTAAACCGGACAAAAGCCGTGTCCGTCAACGCCAACTCTGGCCGCAGCGTCTTCACCGCCACGCGCTCATTCAGCGCCGCGTCCTCGGCCTCGTAAACTTCCCCCATCCCGCCCGCCGCAATAAACCGAATGATCCGGAACCGCTCCGCCGCCACGTCGTCCTTGCGAAACGCCCGCAAATCCACGACATCCTTCACCCACTCCACCGGCGGCTGCAACCGGTCCACCTCATTAAAACTCTCGGCGTTCAGGTTCAACAACCGCCGCGCCTCTTCCGCCACCACCCGGTCTTCCAACTCCGCCAGCGCCCTGTCCCGCTCCTCCCGCGGCGCCTCGCTCAACCGGTCAAACCACTCCTTCACCTGCTCCCATTGCGACGGCGTCATGCCAGCGAAGAGCCTCGAATTTCACCCTCCAGCCACGCCCGCGCCACCGCCCAATCCCGCTTCACCGTCTTCTCGGAAATCGCCATCACCTCCGCCGTCTGCTCCACCGTCAGCCCCGCAAAAAAGCGCAGCTCCACCACGCGCGCCTGCCGCGCATCCAAGGAGGCCAACCGCGTCAACGCCCGGTCCAGATCCAACATCCGGCCCGACTCCGTGTTTTCCACCGCCGCAATGTTCTCGTTCAAATCAATCCTCACTCCCGCCCCTCCCCGCTTCTCCGCCACATGCCGCCGCGCATGGTCAATCAACACCCGCCGCATCGTCTGCGCCGCCGTCACAAAAAAATGCGCGCGGCTCTCCCAACTCACCGGGCCATTCCCGATCAACCGCACATACGCTTCATTTACCAATGCCGAAGCCTGCAATGTATGGTCCGGCCGTTCGCGACGCATGTATCCGGCCGCCAGCCGGTGCAACTCTTCGTACACCGCTTCCATTAACTGCCTCTCCGCCTCCAGATCGCCGTTTTGGACGTGGGCCAGCAGTTGTGTAATATTCGGATCGGGCGTCATGTTAGGGACTTATTATACGCCTCAATACACAATGCGGAGAATCCCAAATGATGGGGTCACTTTCGTACTGGTGCGCTTCGCCCTTCCCGCTTATACTTCTCCAACAGTCCGCGCAACTCCTTCACCCGCTCCGGATACTGCGCATACAGATTCTTCTGCTCGCCCAGGTCTTCCTTCAAGTGAAACAGCTCCGCCGGCTGGTCATGCGGAGTAATCCCGTGTTTCTCCCGCCACCAAGCCGGCTCCCCCGCCCCGTGTGCGTTCTTGGGCGATTCCAAAAGCACCCAATCCCCCCGCCGAATCCCGTATTCATTGTTCATCGAATGGTGCACCGTCGCCTCGCGAATCGGCCCGGCAATCTTCTTCCCAAACAACGCCGGCCCAATGTCATAACTATCCTCCGCCGCCTCATTCGGCAACCGGTGCCCCACCATCGCCGCCATCGTCGCCATCAAATCCGTCAGGCAGATAATCTCTTTCTCCACCTTCCCCGCAGGCACCCGCCCCGGCCCCCACGCCACAAACGGCACCCGGTGTCCGCCCTCCCATAACATCCGCTTCGCCCCGCGCAATGGCCCCTGGCTGGCGTGACCAAACTCCTGCAACACCGGATAAGTCAAATTCTCCGGACCATTGTCACTCGTAAACAGGACAATCGTGTTTTCCGCCGCCCCAGACTTACGAATCGCCTCCATCACCTGCCCCACCGTCCAATCAGTCTGCTGCACAAAGTCGCCGTACTTACCCGCTTTACTCTTCCCCACAAACTCATCATCCGGCGCAATCGGCGTATGCGGCGCCGACAGCGTGAAGTACAGGAAAAACGGCTCCGCCCGCTTCGTCGAATCCTCCACGTACCGCACCGCCCGCCGCGTCAACTCCGGCAGCACGCCCTCCAGCCGCCACCCCGGCTTCATCAACCCCGGCCAGCCAAACATCCCCTCCGGCTTCGCCTCGGTCACCGGCGCCGTCACCCGGTCGTTCTCGATAAACGAGTACGGCGGAAAGTTCGGCAGATCCACGCCAAAGTAGTAATCGAATCCCCGCGTCGTCGGCCCCTCCGGAATCCGGTCATTGATCAATACTTTCTTCGCGAACTCATTCCGGATCTCCCGCTGCGGATCCCCAATCCGCACCTGCGCATTCACCTTGCTGCCATCGGTGGTCTGCCAGTCCCAACCCAAATGCCACTTGCCAATACAAGCCGTCCGGTACCCATACCCCTTCAACATCTTCGGTAGCGTCAGCCGGTCTTTCTCAATCAACGGCCGGTCCCACGGCCACAGCACCTGCGTCTTCAATTCTGTCCGCCACGGATAACGCCCCGTCAACAGCCCATACCGGGTCGGTGAACACACCCCGCACGGCGTATGCGCATCCACAAACCGCAGCCCCTCCCGCGCCATCCGGTCAATGTGTGGCGTCTGGATCTTCGACTCCGGATGAAAGCAACTCACGTCGCCATACCCCAGGTCATCGGCCAAAATGACAACTATGTTCGGCCGCCGCTTCGCCGCCGCCACTGCCAACGAACTGCCCGCAATTGTTTTCAGAAAAGAACGCCGTGTATGTCCCATAGTTGCCTCAGCGATTCTAATATAGAAAGGTCATGCGCATCCGACCCCTCCTCGTAGCGGCCCTCGTCGCCCTCCCCCTCCTCGCAAAAGATGCCACCGTCTGGATCCAGACCAAGGACGGCGCAGCCTCCGAAGCCACCGTCTCGGTAGCCTCCCTCAAGGTCACCGTCGACGGCAAACCCCGCACCATCCCCTTCGCCAACATCCTCTCCGTCCACAATGGTGACCCCGCCTCCCCCGCCGAAGCCGACAAGATCACCTCCGGCATCGCCGCCCTCCAGAGCACAGACCGTAAAGCCTCCGACGCCGCCATCGAATCTCTCACCGCCATCGGCATCCCCGTCGTCACCCCGCTACTCAAGGCCTACAAGGATACCGACCAGCACGAACCCCGTCCCCTCTACCGCCTCTTCGAACGCGTCATGCCCAGCCACGCCGATCAACTCGATCGTGAGCTCAGCCTCATCCGCCTCGCAAACGGCGAAGCCCTCCGCGCCAAAGTCGAACCGTTCCAACTCGGCGCCACCGCCTGGCAAAACGTCCGCGTCTTCGCCGTCCGTCAAAAACAGATCTCCCGCCGCGTCGACGTCCACTCCCTCCGTCACAGCACGCAAATTGAGTACTTCGACACCGCCATCCTTTTCGGCGCCGCCTCCAAAGCAACTGCCTCCGCCTCCGGCTTCACCCGCCTCAGCTGGGAGACCGATGGCTGGGCCACCGACCCGAATGGCCTGCAGAAACCCGGCCCCAATTACAAGACCAATCTCGTCGACGGCCACCCCTTCGGCGCCCTCGTCGGCCGCTTCCGCGCAACGGGCGAAGTATTCTTCGTCGGCCGCTCCTGGACGGCAAAGCCCGCCTCATCCGGTAAGCTTTTCCTGGCAATTAACGACAATCGCCACTGGCAGAACAACCTCGGCTCCTACCGCGTTATCATCCAGGCCACCGACGCCTACGACCTTGGGGACGCCCAATAGCATTTCAATGAAATAGGGGTTGCGCGACGGACAATTCCAAACTAATCTTTAGTTTGTAAGACAAAATTCAGATGAACTACCCGATTGTGGTTCTTCTCCGTTCGCAGCTCTGCGAACCCTTCCACTCAGGTGCACTGTAACGTGCCCGCCACGAGTCCGGAAGCTCCGGAGTTTCTTGCAAAACAGTTGATTGTGGTCGCCATCGGCTCCTCCGCGGGTGGGTTGGAAGCATTACGATTCCTCTTCCACCACCTGCCACCCGATCCCGATTTTACCTACGTTGTCGCCCAACATCTGGCCCCGCAGCACTCCAGCATGTTGACCGATCTGCTCGCCCGGGAAACGTCTCTTCCCGTGCGCCAGCTCAATGCGGACCTCGTCATGGAACCGGCCTGCATTTACGTCACCGCGCCCAACACCAACGTGGTGTATAAAAACGGTCGCCTCTGCGTCATGCAGCCCAACGACCGCGGCCCAAAGCCCAGCGTCGACGCCCTACTCGATTCGCTCGCCGCCGAAATCCCCACCCGCGCGGTCGCCATCATTCTCTCTGGCAGCGGCTCCGACGGCAGTTCCGGCGTCCGCGCGCTCCGCGCCGCTGGTGGCCGCGTCATCGCCCAGGATCCACGCACCGCCAAGTATTCCGGCATGCCGCAGGCGGCCATCGCCACCGGTGTCGTCGACGCCGTCCTCCCGCCGGAGGAGATCGGCCCCTATCTCGTCCGCCTTCGAGACCATACCGAAAGCTCAAAATCGCACCGGCCCCAACGCCGCCGCTCCTCGGAAATCGAACAGATTCTGGAGAAAATAAACCTCGCCACCAACATCGATTTCCGCGGCTACAAACCCAACACCATCAGCCGCCGCATTCAGCAGCGCATGCTCGCCACCCGCTGCCAGAACCTGCGCGAATACATCTCCGTCCTGGACGAAAATCACGACGAAGCCCAAAGCCTCGCCCAGAACTGCCTCATTTCCGTCACCTCGTTTTTCCGCGATGATTCTGCCTTCGAAGCCCTCGCCGACACCATCAAGCAGCGCTTTTCCGGGCCGTCAAAAGAGCCCCTGCGCGTCTGGGCCCCGGGCTGCGCCACCGGCGAAGAAACCTACTCGCTCTCTATCCTCCTAGCCACCTCCCTGCCCGGCCGCCGCATCCAGATCTTCGGTACCGATCTCGACGAAAACGCCGTCACCTTCGCCCGTAAAGGCCTCTACCCCAGCGCTACCATCAAGTCTCTGCCCCAGGCCATCGTCAACCGCCACTTCCTGGAAACCTCCAGCGGCTTCCAGGTTGAACGCGCCATCCGCGACCTCGTCGTCTTCGCCCGTCACGATCTCCTTCGAGATCCGCTCTTCCTCAACATCGATCTCATCAGCTGCCGCAACCTGCTCATCTACCTGAAGCCGGCGCTTCAGGAAGAGGTAATGCGGAAGTTCCACTACGCCCTCAATTCCAAGGGCATTCTCTTCCTCGGCCGTTCGGAAAATCCGGCCGGCGAATACTTCGAATGCCTGGATCGCAAGGCGCGAATTTTCACCAACAAGCCTTTGCTCGACGGCGAACGCCGCCTACCCGTCACCCGCGACTGGAGCTCCTTCGACCGCGGTGCCATGAACGCCCAACCGGACTCGGCCAGCCCCGCCACGTTCCTCCAGTCTCTCCTCGTCGATAGCTTCGCGCCGCCCTCCGTCCTGATCGATGAATCCTTCCGCATTCTGGAAAGCTATGGGGAAATCGGCCGCTATCTCTTCCTCCAGGAAGGAAAGCCCCAATTCACGCTCCTCGCTATGGCCCCCCGTGCCGTCGCCGGCTCTCTCCGTGCCCAGGTACAGCGCACGCTGAAACTCCAAAAACCATCCCGCGGCGTCCCGCGCAAAGTCAAACTGGCCGGCGTCGAACGGCTCCTCCAAATCGACGTTTTCCCCGCCAACCGGCCCACACAGGAAAAGCTCTTCGTCGTAAGTTTTGTCGAAACTCCCCTGCGCGAAGAGGCGGTCAACTTCATCACTGCCGCCGAAAACGACGAGCAAATGCGCGAGCTCGAACGCGAGCTCCACACCACGCGCGAACACCTTCAGGCCGTCGTCGAAGAACTCGAAACGTCGAACGAAGAACTGCAAGCCCTTAACGAAGAGATGCAATCGGCCAACGAGGAGCTCCAGGCTTCCAACGAAGAGCTCCACGCCTCCAACGAGGAACTCCAATCCACCAATGAAGAACTCCTCACCGTCAACGAGGAACTCGAACACAAATCCATTGAACTCGCCTTCTCCATCGAGGGTCTGGAGAACGTCCAAAACAGTCTCGATTCGCCTTTACTCGTCGTCGATGGACGCGGCTATTTTCGCCACATTAACGAAGACGCCCGCCGCCTCTTCGGTCTGAATTCCGATCACATCGGCGGCCCCATCGTCATCCCCAACGAAGCTGCCCTCGCCACCCAGATCATCACCCGTTCGCAAAAGGTCAACACCTCCAGCCAGTCCACCGAGTTCAAATCCGTCGTCAATCATCGCCACTTCCGCGTCTGCATTCGCCCTTATGTTGGCCGCCACAAGGCCACCAGAGGCCCCGTCATCGTCTTCCACGAAGATACCGCCGTCATGCAGGTCCACGAGAAATTGCGCCGTGCCGACACGCGCCTCCGCATCCTCACCGCCCGGCAGGAAGCGACTATCAATGCCCTCTCCGCTCACATGGCCGTGGTCGATTCCACTGGTGTCATTGTTGGCATTAACACCGCCTGGAAACGTTTCGCGCAGTCGAACGGTTATGTCGGTAAGCGTTACGGTTTAGGGTCGAACTATTTAACGATTTGCGAGGAAGGCGCCTCCTGCGATGCGGCTGGCGCCGCCGAAGCCGCCAGCGCCATACGGAAAGTCCTCGGCGGCCAGCAGCCCTCGGTCCGCTTTGAATATCCCTGCCACAGCGCCGTTGAGCAACGGTGGTTTCGCTGCGTTGTCACGGCTGTCCCCGATGCCCGCGCCGGCGGCGCCGTCATCCTCCATACCGACATCACCGAACAGGTTCTTAAGGACCAAAAGATCAACCGGCAACTCACCGCCCTCGATTCAGCCGCCAACGCCATCTTCATCACCGATGCCGACGGCCGCATCGATTGGACCAACCAGGCCTTCCAACGCCTCTCCGGCTATACCAACCAGGAGCTATTGCTCCAAAGCCCCGTTCTTCTGGAAAACCCCGCCACCCGCACCCCGTTTCAGTTGACGCTCCAATCGTGCCGCCGCAGCGGCCTCCCGTGGTCCGGCGAAGTCACGCTGATCGGCAAGACTGGCGAACCCTACACCGTCATTCAAACCATCACGCCCATCGAAGGCGTCGACAAAACCCTCAGCCACTTCGTCGTCACCCATGAAGACGTCACGGCCCAGAAGCGCGCCGAAGAGCACATGCGCTTCATCGCCGAACACGACGAACTCACCGGACTCTGGAATCGGAAGAGCTTCATCAACCGTCTCAACGAAGCCATCGTCCGTCGCGGCGCCAACCGCCTCGCCGTCTTCTTCCTCGACCTTGACCGGTTCAAAGACACCAACGACACTCTCGGCCACCTCGTCGGCGATCAGATTCTCCGCGAGCTTGCCGGCCGGCTTCGCAATCTCCTGCGCGAAAGCGGCACCCTCGCTCGCTTCGGCGGTGACGAATTCGTCCTCTTTGTCGAATCCGCTGACGAATCCGCGGACGTCGACTTCGTCGTCGAACGCCTCCTCAATGGCTTCTCCCGCCCCTTGGATATCGAGGGCCGGCCCATCCTCATCACCGCCAGCGTCGGCGTCACCATCTACCCCGACGACGGCTCCACCGCCGAAGAACTCCTCCGCAATGCCGACCTCGCCATGTACCGCGCCAAGGCCGACGGCCGTCGTGGTTATCGGTTTTACGACAGCCGGCTGGAAGCCGAAATCAACGAACGCGTCTCGATCGAACGCGACCTCTCGCGCGCCATGGCCGCCCGTGAACTCTGGATCGCCTTCCAGCCACAACTCTGCCTCCGGACCAATCAGATCGTCGGTGCCGAAAGCCTGCTTCGCTGGAATACTACGCCGGAACGCGACATCCCCCTCAGTAAAGTCATTTCTGTAGCCGAGGAGTCCGGGCTCATTCTCAACATCGGCCAGTGGGTCATCCGCGAATCGCTCCAGCACTTAAAACAGTGGCAAAGCGCCGGCCATTCCATGCGGATCTCCGTCAATCTTTCCGCCGTTCAGTTCAACCAGCAAGACGTCTTCGGTATCGTCATGGAGTTACTCACCGCGCATAACATCCCTCCGTCCTGCCTGAAGGCGGAAATCACCGAAACCGTTCTCCTCAACCGCTCCGCCCGCGTCAAGGAAACCCTCCACGCCCTCCATGGCGCTGGCATCGGTCTCGTGCTCGACGACTTCGGCACCGGCTATTCGTCCCTCACCTACCTCCAGCAGTTCCCCATTGAGTCGGTGAAGATCGACGCCTCGTTCCTTAAAGGGATCGGCCGCGACGGCAACGACGAAGCCATCGTCAACGGCATCATCAAACTGGCCCATTCCCTCGGCCAGCGCGTCGTCGCCGAAGGCGTGGAAACCCAGCAACAACTGGACTCTCTCCGCTCCTGCGAATGCGACTTCGCACAGGGCTTCCTGTTCGCCAAACCCCTGCCACACCGCGACTTCGAAAAGCTGCTGACGAAATCCGCCGCCAACGGCCGCAACTAGAGCTTGTACGACGGATCTTTTTTGTCGAGCAGCCGTAGCATCGCCGCGAACTCCGGATTCCGCTCTTTGCTATAGCCCTTATCACCCAGGAAGTCGTCACTCCGTTCCCGGCTCAACTGGCAAACCGCGAGCGGCGGCACCACCAGTCCAGCACCCGTCGCCTGCGCCGCCAACTGCACCTGGCAGGCACGCTCCAACCGGTACATCCGCACGAACGCCTGCGCCACAGAGTCTCCGCATGTCAACAACCCGTGGTTCCGCATCACGAAGACGTTCTTGTCGCCCAGGTTCTCCGCCAGCCGTTCCCGCTCGCCCAGCTCCAGGCTCGGCCCCTCAAAGTCGTGATACCCCACGCCTTCGTAATAACCCAGCGCATACATGCTGATCGGCAACAGCCCGCAATCCAGTGCGGCCAACGCCATGCCAGCCACAGTGTGGGTATGCATCACGCACCGCACGTCCCGACGTACCATGTGGATCGCCGAATGGATCACAAACCCGGCCGGATTGATCTCCTGCGCCGGGTCTCCAATGATGTTCCCGTGTAAGTCAACTTTCACCAGATTCGACGCGCACACCTCGTCAAAACGGTAGCCGTACGGGTTAATCAGGAAATGATGCTCCGGCCCGGGAACCCGCACCGTTGTGTGGGTCCAGATCAATTCCGACCAGCCAAAGTGGTCAATCAGCCGGTACGCGGCGGCTAACTGAACCCGTAACTCCCACTCTTCCGCGGAACAGTCAATCATAGCGTCTTCAGATAGATGTTCTTGAACTCAATCTTCATCGGCGGACCCACGTGCATCTGCAAGCCAATGAGCCCTTTCATCATCCGGCCCTTCGGGTCGTTGTCCACAAACGCCGACATCAACTGTCCGTTCATGATCTGCAACAGAATATTGCCCTTGGCAATCACGTGGACAGTGTTCCACCCGTTCACGTTCACAATCCCGCGCGCGTCTTCGTTGCCCTTGATGTTGCCGATCACCTTGGCCTTCTTGCCTTCTTCAATCTGGCCCACCGTTCCGCGCACGGCCAAAAACCCGCGTCCGCGCTCTTCGTACAGCAAACCCGTGTACCGGTTCTCAAAGTCAAAATCGGCTTGATAGCCCTTCAAAACCCACTTGCCCACATCCGGCAACTCCACGCTGCGGTACTGCAATCCACTGTTGGTGGAGTTCATCTTGAAGTCCAGTTTCAACTCGAAATCCGCCGGTTCCCCGCCCCGGTAAATCAAAAAGGTATTCATCTTCAGCGGCTTCTCTTTGCTGGACTCGCCAACGATGACGCCGTTCTCCACGCGCCAGAACTCCGGATTTCCATCCCAGTTCTTCAGGGTCCCGTCAAAGATCGATTCAAACCCTTCCGTCGAACTCACCACCAACGGATCCGGACCTTGCGGCGCACGTCGCGCCGCGCCCGCCGGCGGCTGCGCCAGCAATCCCAAAGCCACAACCAAACCCAGTAAAAACTTCATCGCGTGCGTTCTCCCAATTGAAAATACCGAACTACGAAAAATATCACTTTCCGGCCGTCCGCGCACGCCAATACTCCCGCGCCGCCTCCCACCGCCGTCGTACCCACCCTTTGTGCAACGCCCTTTCCCGCCGCCACCACCGCCCCACAGCGGACTCCGCCCACAATCCATACGCCGCAGCCCGCAACGCCATCACCCGCTCGTAACACCACCGGAACCACCCGATCGTCAGCAACTGCGCCTGCGTCAATTGAAACAGCCGTGCCACAATCGCCGTGCCCAACACTTTTGCCGTAACAATCGTCCCAATCCCCAACACCGGATGCCCGCCTGCCAGCCAGTACAAAGCCAACAACTTCACCGGCGCCAACACAACCGCGGGCACCCCGAACAGCGCCAACGCCCCCAACGGCGGCACACCCCGGAGCCACGCCTCCACCCCCCGGAATACCGGCAACTTCCCCAACAGCGCCAGCACGCCCGAAAGCCGCCACAGCCCCTCTTCCACCACTAGAATGAGGCCAGCCAAAACCAGCAGCGGATAAGTCACAAGTCGTTTCAAAAATCGGCGCACAGTCTAAGCTAACACTCCGCCCCGCCCCCTTTGCTAAGCTGAAGAAACACGTCGAACCGGCCGCCAGGTCAGCACCGGAATCTCACAAATAAAGGTGATTCTCTTGCGCTATCTGCTCCTCTTAGCCGCCACGTGCGCCTACGCTCAGTTCGTCCCGGCGGACTTTCAGGTACCGGCCTCCCATAAAGCCGCGACCTTCCAACTGAAGCCGCTCGGCCCGGCCCTCGCCAAACACGATTTCGACGCCTACATGGCCTCCATCGAGCATCTCCAGAAGAACTTCTCCCACAGCGACCGCTGGCCGAACGACAAGATCACCATGGCCGACGCCGTTAAGGACGTGGAAGGCGAAGAAGCCCGCTTCAAGGCCCGCAAAAGCTTCACCTACGCCGTTCTCAGCCTGGATGGCACCAAGGAACTCGGCTGCGTCTACATCTCCCCCAGCCGCAAGGAAGGCTTCGACGCCAACGTCCGCATGTGGGTCACGAAAGCCGAGTTCGACAAAGGTCTCCAGCCCGTCGTCCTGGCTGAAGTCAAAACATGGCTCGCCAAATCCTGGCCCTTCAAAAAGGTCAGCTTCCCACAGTAGGGAACCCCATCCGTTCCCAGTTCTCGGCGACGAACAACCTGCGGCCCTTCAGCCGCGCCGTCACCCAGGAACCCGCCACTGGCAACCCGGGCAGGGGCAACTGCGTTACGCCCCTCTCCGGCCCCAGCGGCACCGACATCGGCACCCGCCCCGCCCGCCCGTACCCTGCCTTCTTCCCCAAAAACTGCCCCGCCAAATGCAGCGCCTGCCGGCGTGCCAGGAACGTCAAAGCCGGCTCGCCGCAGTCGGCCGCATCCCCAATCGCGAACACCCCTTCCCGCCCCGCCACCCGAAACCGGTCGTCCACGGGAACTCTTCGCTCCGCTCCCAAGCAAGGCACGCTGAACTCCGCACCATACCCCGCAATCCGCAACCCTGCCCCCGTGCCAACCCCGCCATACGCCACACGAACGCCCATCTCCCGCAACATCACAGCCGCCCGTTCCCCCAGCCGCGGATTCCCCGTTCCCGCCAACAGCCGCTCCCCCTTCACCACCAGCGTCACCGCCTTCTTCGGATACCGCCAACGAATTTCACCGGCCAGCTCCACCGCCACCGGGCCATCTCCACAAACCTCTACGCTCTCCGCCTCCGCCAACTCCGCGCTCAACCGTCCCGCTTCCCGCAAAAACGCACCCGCCTCCGTATACGAGCTCTTAAACGGCATCCGATGCCGCGAGCCCGACGCCACCACCACCGCATCCCCCTCATACCGCCCAACCACCCCGCGCACGCCGCCACCCTCTGCCGAAACCGCCTCATCCTGAACCACCCGCCCACGCCGCAACAACCGGTCATAAGGGATCAACAAACGCTCAAAAAACGAAGCATTCGCATACCCCCGCATCGCCCCGACGTTGTGATAAAAACGGTCCCGCCGTTCCAGCAAAACAACATCAAAAGCCTCATCGAGCGCCCTCGCCAGCGTTACCCCGGCATACCCGCCGCCCACAATCACAACTCGTTTCAATTCTGCTTCCGATCTAGCAACACCGCTACAAACTCGGCATCCGATTCCATCAGAACCTTCTTCGGGATATAACAATATCCCCCGTCGCCCCAGTCACTCCCCCACGAATTCTTAACCACATAGTAATTTCCCGAGTAACCCACCACTAACATTGCGTGCCGCCCATGCTGCCCGCTCGCCGCCTCGGCGGCGTCGACAATACCGTCCCGCCCGATCTCAGAAAACCGCGGCCCCGTATTCATCGCCAGATGCACCGGACACCCCGCGCTCAAGGCCCGTTTCACATCGTCAATCGCAATCGGCCACGGCCGCGCCGGCAACCGGTGCTGCGCCGCATCGCTCGCCAGAAACTGTTCACTCGCCATCGGCTCCGGCGCGTCGTCCGGCCATAACCGCTGCTGACAAGTCCCCTCCTGCGCCAACACCTGACCCGGCTCCGGTCCGCCCACCGTCCCATCCCCGCCCGTGTAAGCGTACCGGTAACTCCGCGCGTCGCCCTGCATCTGTTGGAACTGTAACATCGTGTAATTGGCCGATAACCGCGGCACATTCGCCTGCAGGATCCGATGGGACATCTCCGTCGCATGTGTCCACGCAAACGCCGAACACCGCGACGTCTGCCGCTGGTCGGCCACCGGCGTCGCATACGGCCGCAAATCCACGGCATCCCGCACCACTGCCGACGCAAACGGCTCCGGCAGCGGCCGCGTCTCCGCCCGCTCACCGCCCATCCCGGGCACCGACACTTCAATCGGACTCCAATCGATGCCCGTGTACCGCGCCTGCAACAGCGCCAGCGCAGCCATCGGCAGGAACCCAAACGCGTGCAAACGCCCATCCCGTTCAAACAGGTGCACCGTCTCCGCCGCCCCCGGGGCCAACTGCTCGAACTGCGAAGCGAACCCAGGCTCGGTGAACGCTCGATACCCGTTGTCGGCCAGCTGTGTCGTCAGCGTGTCGCCAAAGAATGGATGCTCCCCAAACAGGTTCGTCGCCGATTCGGCGTAGTCATCCTCCGACCAGTCCCCCTCGTCGTCCTCAAAGTCCTCTTCATCGGCATTCGGAAAATCCTCAACAGATCCAAACGCCCGCTCGTCCACTTCCGGCAACTCGTCGTCAGTCTCCGGGTCATCGTAGTCATCTTCCTCTACGAACTCGTCCTCTTCTTCGAATTCTTCTTCGTCCTCGAATTCGTCCTGCTCCTCCCCGCCGTCGGAATCGTCAAAAAAGTCGAAATCGTCGTCATCCGGGGAGCAGAAATAGCGCATACCCTACATCTAGCAAAAAACGGCGTCCGCTATCTGCCCGTTGGTTTGAGGCGGGTGGTTTTCCCGTCCACCTTTACCGTTTGCGCGATCGGCGAGCGGAGCGCGGAGGTGACGACTTTCCCATTCGCCCAGGTAATGTCCACCTCAATATTTCCGCGGGCGCGAAGCCCTTTTGCGCTGCCGTCTTTCCACGCCTTCGGCAGTGCCGGAAGCAGCCGGATTTCTCCTTCATGGCTCTGGATCAGAAACTCGACGATCCCGGCGGCACCGCCGAAATTGCCATCGATTTGAAAGATCCAGCCGCTGCCGGCCGGGTGGGTGTCAAAGAGGTTCGGGCCGGTGGAGTGATCGAGCAGCCGGCACAGGGATTCATAGGCCTTTTCACCGTTTTCCAGGCGGGCCCAGAAGCAGATGGCCCAGGCGCGGGACCAGCCGGTATAGGCGCCGCCGGCGGCCAGACGGCGCTCCAGCGAGACCTGGCTGGCACGCCACAGCGCATGGTTTCGACGGGCCGTGAATTCGTTGCCTGGATAGAGCGGGTACATGTGGGACATGTGGCGCTGGCCGGGTTCGGATTCATCGAAATCCTGGGACCATTCCTGGAGCTGGCCGTGCTTACCGATCTGGTAGGGGAGGAGTTTGGGCAACTTCTCGAGCAGCGTCTGGCGGAAGGTGGCGTCTATGTTCAGCAGTTGTGCGGCGGCAGCGGTATTGGTGAACAGCTCGCGGATGAGGGCGATGTCCATGGTGCAGCCTTCACTGGCTTCAGCGCGCTTGCCATCGGGGGTCTTGAAGGTGTTTTCCGTGGAAAAAGACGGGGCGGTGGTAAGTCGTCCCTGCCCGTCATCGATCAACATGTCGAGGCAGAACTCGGCGGCGCCTTTCAGAATGGGGTAAGCGCGGGATTGCAGAAAGTTATTGTTGCCGGTGAAGGCGTAGTGTTCCCAGAGATGCTGGCAGAACCAGGGGCCGCTCATCTGCCAGTTGGCCCACGTGGGGCTGCCAAGGCCGAAGTTGCCGACAGGGGCGGTTTGACGCCAGATGTCGGCGTTGTGGTGGGACACCCAGCCACGGGCGCCGTAATTGATTTGGGCGGTTCTGGCGCCGTTCTTACTGAGGCCTTCAGTCAGATCGAACAACGGCTGGTGACACTCGGAGAGGTTGGCGGTTTCTGCGTGCCAGTAGTTCATCTGGACGTTGATGTTGGTGGTCCAGTTGGAACTCCACGGCGGGCGGACGCTGTCGTTCCAGATGCCTTGGAGGTTGGCGGGCTGGGTGCCGGGGCGGGAACTGGCGATCAGGAGATAGCGGCCGTACTGGAAATACAGGGTGTGGAGGGCGTCGTCGTCGGGGGATTTCTTGAATGCTTCCAGGCGTTCGTCGGTGGGAAGGTGGGCGCGGGAAGTGGAGTTGATCGTCAGCGAGACGCGGCGGAACAGGGACTGATGATCGGCGATATGGGCGGACCGGAGCTTGCTGTAGGGCTTGGAAGACTGGTGGGCGCGGGCGGCGGCGAGGATCGATTCAAGCGGCTTGTCGGGGGCTTCGGCGTAGGTCTTGAAGCCGGTAGCAGCGGAGAGGGTGAGCGTGACGGCTTTGGCGTTTTCGACTGTGAGTTTGTCGCCTTTCACGGACACTTTGCCACCGTCGGCTTTGGCTGCGAGGAGGGCGGCAAAGCGCATTCCCTTCCCTTCGGCCTCGTCGTAGATGATGGGGTTGGGGGTGCGGTAGTAGTTGGGATCGACGTGGGCGGGAGCTTTGCCGGTGAGCTGGAGCGAAGTGGGGCCGGCAGCGGCTGATTTGGCGCGGAGAGGGCTGGAAAGGGTGGCGGAGAAGTTGAGTTTAACGGGGCCGTTGGCCGTGCAGCGGACGACGATCAATTGATCGGGAAAGCTTGAGAAGACTTCGCGGGTGTAGGTGGTTTGGCCGGACTGAAAGGTGGTGGTGGCGATGGCGGTATCGAGGTTGAGTTCGCGGCGATAGTTGGTAACGTCAGCGAGGCCTTCGAACTGAAGATGGAGATCGGCGAGTGGGAGATAGGACTGGTTATAGGGCCCCTGCATTTTCTTGCAGAGGGCGTCAGCTTCCGTGAATTTCTGCTGTCGGAGGAGACGGCGAATTTCGGGGAGGACGGCTTTGGCTGCCGGGTTGTTCCAGTCTTTGGGGAAGCCGGACCAGAGGGTGTCTTCGTTCAGCTGGAAGCGTTCAGATTCGACGCCGCCGAAGACCATGGCCCCAAGCCGGCCGTTGCCGATCGGCAGAGCCTCGGTCCAGAGCCTGGCGGGTTGCTTGTACCAGAGTGCGAGGTTGTTGACGGGCGCGGGATCGGCGGCGAGGGCGGCGGACGAGGCGAGGAATCGCCGGCGGGTCAACATTGCGCGATTTGTTCGGCGACGGGTTTGTATTGTTCGGCGATAGGGTCGGTCAGGTGGGCCCACTGATCGTAGTCAAGCACCTCCTCAATGGCGTCGACTCCCGAGTATTTGACGACCTGGGCGATCACTTCATCGGGCGGGCGGACGGCACCGGCGGGGGCGTGGAGGACGAGGACCGGGAAATCACCGAGGGCGGGGATCTTTTCGGAGGTGATGGGGAAGCGGAGCGCTTCAAAGAGGGCCAGCAGGCGCGGGTTGCGGGTGACCACGAAGTGGAGCGCGGCGTAGTTCAGCGCGAAGGGTTTCAGTTCTTCAGCCGAACGCTTGGGGGCGGTGGCGAGTTCGCGGAAACGGGAGAGAGGGAAGTCCGGAAAGCTGAGAACCCAGCGGAGAGGACTGGTGACGGTGACCGTTTTGGGACCGGTGCGGGTGGAGATCTCGTGGGAATAGGTGAAGGGATTGAGGACGGGCGTGGCGAAGGGGATCTCAAAGGCGTCGGGGAGCGCGGCGTCAAGAAGAAGGGGTTTGGCGGAGGCGACTTCGCCGAAGTAGGCCTTGAAGCTGGCGAAGGCAACGGCGGCGTCACGCGGGTTGTCCTTATGGCTGCCGACGATGTAGGGCCCGAAGACGGCGCCAGGACGGAAGAGCAGGCGCGTGGTTTCCAGATAGCCGCCGGCTTGTGATTGGAGCGTGCCGCAGAATTGGCGGGAGATATCGCGGAGGTCGGCGTAGTTATCGAGGTTAATGGATTCGGGCACGGTAGTTACTCCTTAGGGTATGAAAGCTCATTCTATCGCGCATTGGTTTAAAAGAGGTCCGGCAAGTTCGGGGACGTATTTAATGATGTCGCCATGGCCAGCGGTGGGGTGTTCGGCGAAGCGTGCGTTTTGTTTGTGGGCTTCGTAGAGTTGGCGCGCCATTGTGAGTGGCATGGTGACGTCGTTATGGGCGTGGAGGACGATGAGGCAGGTATCCCGCAAGCGGGCAATGCGTTCGCGGTTGGGAAAGTTGGTCCAGACCCAGGGGGAGAGGCGGCCGAAGAAGGGATGGAGGGCGGCGCGGTCGGGAACGCTGGTGTAGGTGGCGGCGGTGATGAGGACGGCGAGGTTGTGGCGTTCGGCAAGGTAGGCGGACGGCCCCCCGCCGAGGGAGTGGCCGAAGGCGAGAGTAGTGGCCGAGATGGCGTTGTCGCGGCGCTGGGCTTCGGCGTAGATGGCGTCGGCGTCGCGGTAGATGCCGTTCTCGGAGGGCCAGCCGGTGGAGAGGCCGTAGCCGCGGTAGTCGTAGACGTACGTTGCGATGCCGAGTGCGGCGAGCCAGCGGGGGATGGTAACGAAATCGTCCATCGTACCGGCGTTACCGTGACTGAGGATGGCGGCGCGAAGCCGGGTCTTCGGAGGCTTTGTGGGACTCCAGCGACGGAAGTGGATGCGTTCGCCATCGGTGGTGGTGGCAAACGAATCGGCGGCGTTATCGGCAGGGCCGGGGGGATTGTAGGTGCCGGAGGAACCAGAGTATTTGTAGACGAGTTCGGTATAGACCTGGAAGTCCTGGGTGAGGATGATGACGATGGCAAGAAGGGCCAGAGCCGTCAGCAGCCAGCGGAACATTTGACCATTATGGAGGATCGAAAAAGGAGAGGCCCGCCGTTGGGAGAAACGGCGGGCCGTTAGGATTTGGAACTGGAATGGAACTTTGGAGAGAGAGGGAAGGTGCGGTGCAACTGCGCCTTACATTTACATAGTGTGAATCCGGGAAGAATATTCTCTCTCTATTTCAAAATTATTCGTGGCCATTTCCGAAGTGGCGACGACCGGGACCACCGGTGCCGGGGCCGCGCTGTCCGGGGCCGCCGGTGGGCGCGGCGAGCAGTTCAAGGGCGTGGGCCTGGCCGATGGCGGGCCGGAGTTTTTCGGCGTCCTCCAGAGCCTTCAGCTTCGTTTTCTGATCGGCGGAGAGGAAACTGGTGGCCTGTTCCCGTAGCTTGGTATGGGCGGCGGCGAGTTGTTTGCGATTGGCGGCGATTTCGAGGACAGCCTTGCCGATGGCGGCGGCATCGTTGCTGCCGTTGGCGATCGCGGTTTGCAGGGCCTGCTGTTTGGTGTGGGCCTGATCGGCGAGGGTGCGGTTGGCGGTGCGCGCGGTGCTATTGGCGGCGGTGATGGAGGTGATCTGAGTGTCGGAGAGGTTGAGGTACGTTTTCAGTTCCGTGAAGGCGGGGGCGCCGGACGGGGGCTGAGCGAAGCTGACGGCAGCGGCGAACAGGGCGAGAGCGAGTGGGGTTTTCATTTTGAATTCCTTTGTCTTTTCGAGTGGGCGGCGGATAATTCGCAGCCTCTGTACGGTTGAACGCAGCCACGGAGGTGGAAGTTGGTTAAGGATTGGATAAATCGGGAAGGGGTCGAGCACGGGCGTTTCCTTTCTGGCGGACAATGGTCCATCACCCCATGCGAATGAGTGAAAAGCAGGTAAACGTTCTGGTGGGCGGCGCGTTGCTGGCGCTGTTACCGCTGGCGTGGCTGCAGTACAGGTGGATCAGCGAAGTGGCCGAGGCCGACCAGCAGCGGCGAACGCGAGAGTTGACGGCGGCGTTGGAACGGGTGTCTGCGGATAGCGACCGGGCAGCGGGGCAACTGCATGCGACGTTGGTGGGACCACGGGGCGGGGATGGGTTTCCGTTGGAGGAGCGGATTGCGAACTACCAGCCGGGGGAGGATGCATTGCCCGTATCGCGGGTGCTCCGAGCCATGGAGACGGAAGTAGGGGTAAGGGCGGAGGTGTGGGATGCCGGCAAGGGGCGGATGGTGGAAACCGCGGTGCCGGGGTGGTGGAACGAGATGGTGGTGCGCGATGGACCGATCCACGGCGAGCCGGCGGCGCTATTGGGCCCGGCGTTTAGCGAGGAGGAATCGCGTGTGGGATTCGTGGTGTTGGAGTTGGACGAGCGGAAGATTGTGGAGGAGTTTTTGCCGAGGCTGGTGAAGGCGCAGTTGGGCGAGGTCTATTTGAGCGAGTTTACGATCCGGGCGGTGAAGGTCAGAGAACCGGCTGGCGGAGAGGTGGCGGTACCGGTGTTCCGCAATATCAATCGGGGGGCGGCGCCACCGGGACCGCCGCCGGGGCGCAAGGGGTGGAAAAAGAAAAAAGGCGGGCGGGCGCCTGGGCCTGGGTTTGCCGGTCCCGGCATCTGGCGTCTGGAGGCGACTCACCGGGATGGGACGCTGGAGAGCGTGGTTTCGCGGACGCGGGTGAGGAACCTGGCCGTGAGCGGAGTGACGCTCTTGTTCCTGGCGATGGCGATGGTGGCGGTGGGATTTGCGTTGCGACGCTCGCAGCGTTTGGCGCGGTTACAACTGGAGTTTACCGCCGGGGTATCGCACGAGTTGCGGACGCCACTGGCGGTGATTGTTTCGGCGGGGGATAACCTGGCCGGTGGCTATGTGAAGGACCCTGCGAAGGTGCGGGAGTATGGGGCACTGGTGCGGGACGAGGGGACGCGGTTGACGGGTATGGTGGACCAGGTGCTTCGCTTCAGCGAGTTTGAGGCGGAGCGGATTCCGTTAGAGAAACGGACGATCCTGTTGTCCGACGTAATGACGAATCTGGAGCGGGAGATGCGGCCGGTGGCGGAGCGGCTTGGCTGTGAATGGGACGTCACGTACACGAACGGCACATTGAGCGGGGACGCGGCGGCATTGCATGCAGCACTGCGGAACCTGGTGGAGAATGCGTTGCGCCACGGCGGTGGGAAGTGGGTGGGTGTGCGGGCGGAGAAGGGCGTGTTTACGGTGGAGGACCGGGGCCCTGGCATTTCCCCAGCCGATCTGCCGCACCTGTTCGACGCCTTCTACAGGGGGGTGGATAGCCGGGCACAGCAGCGCAAGGGGAGCGGGTTGGGGCTGGCGCTAGTGGACCGGATTGCGCGTGCGCACGGGGGGACAGTGAAGGTTAGCAACAAGCCGGACGGTGGGGCGCGTTTTACTTTGACTATTCCTTGCGAGTAACTTATGGCACTGCTACTGATGATTGAAGACGAGCCGGGCTTGCGGCTGACGTTGACCGACCGGCTGACGGCCGAGGGGTTTACGGTGGAGAGCCGGGCGGACGGGCTGAACGGGTTGGCGGCGGCGCGGCAGGCTGGATACGACCTGATCCTGCTGGACGTGATGTTGCCAGGAATGGATGGGTTCACCATTTGCCGGACGCTGCGGGAGGAGGGTGTAGATACCCCGGTGCTGATGCTGAC
>JBIKOG010000063.1:0-33623 GCA_044358225.1 Bryobacteraceae bacterium
GGATTGAAGATAGGCGCCGAGGACTATCTGCCGAAGCCGTTTCACACCCCGGAGTTACTGGCGCGAATTGAGGCCTTGTTACGCCGGGCCAAGAAAGAACCGCTGGCGGAGAACTTGCGAATCGGAGATATCGAAATTGACGCCAAAGCGGCGGTGGTACGGCGGGATGGACAGGAAGTGGCGCTGTCGGCAAAAGAGTATCAATTGCTGCGGTTTCTGGCACAACGGCGGGGGGAAGTGGTTAGCCGGGACATGCTATTAAAAGAGGTTTGGGGATACAACGCGACGCCCAATACACGGACGGTGGACGTACACATGACGTGGCTGCGGCAGAAGATGGAAAAGGACCCTTCGGCTCCGGTTCACTTAGTTACAGTGCGGGGGATGGGATATCGCTTTGACGGGTAAATAAAACACCACGAGCCCGCCCCCCTGGTAGGGAGACGGGCCCGGGTGGTCTTTGGTAAAGACTCTGTTAGCCGACGAGCGTGTTCAGCGTACTGAACCGCTTGGCTTCGTAGGCGGCAATGTCGGCTTCGTGCTGGAGCACATAGCCGATTTCATCGACACCGGCGAGCAGGCAATGTTTGGCAAACGCGTCGATCGTGAAGGTGACCGAGGGCCCACCGGGCCAGGTGAAGGTCTGGGTTTCCACATCGACGGAGACCTGAAGATCCGGGTTCGCTTCGAGCGCTTCGCGCAGTTGCTGGTGAACTTCCTTGCTGACGACGAGCGGCAACAGGCGGTTCTTCAGCGAATTCTGCTTGAAGATGTCGGCGAAACTGGTGGAAATCACAGCCTGGAACCCGTATTGCGTGAGGGCCCAGGGCGCGTGTTCGCGGGAGGAGCCGCAGCCGAAATTGTCGCCGGCGAAGAGGACCTTCGACGCCTTGGCTTTTTCGGTATTGAGGATGAAGTCGGGCTTCGGCGAACCATCGGCGTTGTAGCGCCAATCGAAGAAGAGCTGGTCACCCAAGCCGTCCTTGCTGATGGTCTTAAGGAAGCGCGCGGGAATGATCTGATCCGTGTCGATGTTGTCGGCCTGGATCTGCGTAACTGTGGATTCAAATTTCATCGTGCGATTCCTTTCTAGGCGAGGGTCCGAACATCGGTAACGACGCCCATGATGGCCGACGCGGCCGCGGTCTGCGGGCTGGCCAGGAACGTGCGCCCGCCCTTGCCCTGGCGGCCTTCGAAGTTGCGGTTAGACGTGGACACGCTGTACTGACCGGGGGTGAGTTGATCCCCGTTCATGGCGATGCACATGGAGCAACCGGCTTCCCGCCATTCGGCGCCGGCATCCTTGAAGATCTGGTCCAGACCTTCGGCTTCGGCCTGGCGCTTGATCTCTTGCGAACCGGGGACGATCATCGTACGAACGCTGGGCGAGACCTTGCGGCCCTTCAGGACGCCTGCGGCGGCGCGGAGATCGGACATGCGGGAGTTGGTGCAGGAGCCGACGAAGACCACGTCGATCTTCTGGCCGATGATCGGCTGGCCGGCTTCGAGCCCCATATAAGCGAGCGCTTTGCGAAGCGAATCGCGTTCCAGCGAATCGGACACGCTGGCCGGGTCCGGAACGTTGGCGCTGATGGCCATGCCCATGCCGGGGTTGGTGCCGAAGGTGATCATGGGTTCGAGCGAGTCGGCATCGATGGTGATGGAATGGTCGTAGGTGGCGCCTTCGTCGGTGACGAGTTCCTTCCACTTGGCGACGGCTTCATCCCACTTATCGCCTTTCGGTGCGAAGCGGCGACCCTTCAGGTATTCGAAGGTCTTTTCGTCCGGGGCCACCAGACCGGCGCGGGCGCCAGCTTCGATGGACATGTTGCAGACGGTCATGCGTTCTTCCATCGACAGGGCGCGGATGGCCGAGCCGGTGTATTCAAACACGCAGCCGGTGCCGCCTCCGATGCCGATTTTGGCGCAGAGGGCGAGGATGATGTCCTTGGCCGTGACGCCGGGTTTCAGCGTGCCTTCGACTCGGACTTCATACGCCTTCGACTTCTTCTGGAGCAGCGTCTGGCTGGCCAGCACCATCTCCACCTCAGAGGTCCCGATGCCGAACGCGAGCGCGCCAAACGCGCCGTGGGTCGCAGTATGGGAATCGCCGCAGACGACGGTCATGCCCGGTTGGGTGAGGCCGTTTTCCGGTCCGATGACGTGGACGATGCCCTGATCGCGGTTTTGGAAACCGAAGTAGGGAATGCCGAACTCCTGGGCGTTCTTTTCCAGCTGAGCGACCTGCGTGGCGGCGATGGGATCGACGATGGGCAGGCTGCGCGGCGTAGTGGGAGTGGAGTGATCGACGGTGCAGAAGGTCAGGTCCGGACGGCGGACCTTGACGCCACGCTGGCGGAGGCCGCTAAAGGCCTGGGGCGAGGTGACTTCGTGGACCAGGTGCAGGTCGATGAAGAGCAGCGATGGGGCGCCTTCCCGTTCGGCGACGATGTGGTTATCCCACACCTTTTCGATGATTGTGCGGGGCTTAGATGGCATTGGCGACAGCGTCTCCTACTTCAGATGTGGTGGCGGGGGTGCCTTTCGGCTTGAGGTCCGCGGTGACGCGGCCACTGTTGAGAACGGCTTCCATGGCGGCGTTGACGGCCGCGGCTTCTTCCTTCAGGCCGAAGCTGTATTCGAGCATGGCGCTGACGGAGCCGATGGCGCCGAGCGGGTTGGCCTTGTTCTGGCCGGCGATGTCGGGGGCCGAACCGTGGACGGGCTCATAGAGACCGACGAAGGCGCCGTTGGGCTTGCGTTCGCCGATCGAGGCGCTGGGGAGCATACCGATGGAGCCAGCGAGCACGGCGCCTTCGTCGCTCAAAATGTCGCCGAACATGTTCTCCATCACCACCACGTCGAACTGCTTGGGGCGGAGGATGAGCTGCATGGCGCAGTTGTCGACCAGGATGTGTTCGAGTTCGACGTCCGGGAATTCGGGGGCGATTTCGTTGACAACGCGGCGCCAGAGCTGCGAGGTTTCCAGCACGTTCGACTTGTCGACCGAGGTCAGCTTCTTCTTGCGGCCGCGGGCAAGGTGGAAGCCCATGCGGGTGATGCGGGCGATTTCGGCGCGGGTGTAGGTCATGGTGTTGGTGCCACGTTCCGTATCGCCGGAGCCTTCAATGCCGCGCGGGGTGCCGTAGTAGATGCCGCCGTTCAGTTCGCGGACGATGATCATGTCCACGCCTTCGACGATGTGGTTCTTCAGCGGCGAGGATTCGATCAACGCCGGCCAGGCCTTCACGGGGCGCAGGTTGGCGTAGACACCGAGGATCTTGCGAATGCCGAGCAGCCCTTTTTCGGGACGCTTTTCGGGGGGCGCGTTGTCGAACTCCGGAAGGCCAACGGCGCCCATCAGGGTAGCGTCGGCATCGAGCGCCTTGCGCGCGGTGTCGTCAGGAAAGGGCGAGCCGGTCTGGTGGATGGCGATGCCGCCCAGCAGGGCTTCGCTCAACTTGAGCGAGTGGCCGTACTTGGAGACGACCTTTTCAAGGACTTTGACCGCTTCGCGGGTTACTTCGGTGCCGATACCGTCACCGGGGACAGTGAGTACGTTGAGTTGCATGAAATCCTTTCTTGGTTAGGCGCTACTTGGGTTAGGCGCTGACGCCTTGTGCTTTCTTGGCTTCGCGGCAGATGTTGGCGATGGCATCGTTGCGGACACCTTTCACCCGATCAGCCAGTTCGCAGAAGCCGTGATAAACGAAATCGAGCTCTTCCTTGTTGAGTTCGAAACCCAGGTCGGAGCAGCGATCCTTCAGCGCGTGGCGGCCGCTATGCTTGCCGAGAACCAGTTTACCTTGCGGGACGCCGACCGTTTTGGGGTCGATGATCTCGTAGGTGGACTTGTTCTTCAGGTAGCCGTCCTGGTGAATGCCGGCTTCGTGGGCGAAGGCGTTTTCCCCGACGATGGCTTTGTTGGGCTGGGGCCCGAAGGTGATGACGGAACTCAGCGTCTGGCTGGCGGCGAAGAGGTGTTCCGTATGGATGTTCGTGTAATACGGGAGCTTGTCGCCGCGGGTCTTGAGGATCATGACGATCTCTTCGAGCGAGCAGTTGCCGGCACGTTCGCCGATACCGTTGATCGTGCATTCGATCTGGCGGGCGCCGGCTTCGATGGCGGCAAGCGAGTTGGCGACGGCGAGACCCAGATCGTCGTGGCAGTGGACGGAGACGATGGCGGTGTCGCCAAGCGCCTTCACGATGCGGCCGATGAGCGCGGCATATTCGCTGGGGATGGAATAGCCGACGGTGTCCGGCAGATTGATGGTGCGGGCGCCGGCGGCGACGGCTGCTTTGGACACCAATTCCAAATAATCCGGGTCTGTCCGGGCGGCGTCTTCGGCGGAGAACTCGACGTCATCGCAGTAGGTACGCGCGAGTGTCACCGACTTAACTACTTCTTCCAGAACCTGTTCGCGCGATTTCTTCAACTTGAACTGGAGGTGGATGTCGCTCGTCGCCATGAAGGTGTGGATACGCGGGCGCTTGGTGTGCTTGAGCGCTTCGGCCGCACGATCAATGTCCAGCTTGGTGCAGCGCGCGAGCGCCGCCACCTGCATTTCGCTGAACTCCTTAGAGACCGCCTCGACGGCCTCAAAGTCGCCGATAGAGGCAATCGGAAACCCGGCCTCCATCACGTCGACGCCGAGGTCGACCAGTTTGGCCGCCATCTTGAGCTTCTCAGGTACTGTCATGGAGCAGCCCGGGGACTGTTCTCCGTCACGCAACGTGGTATCGAAAATGTATACTCGCTGACTCATGGTTGTTGCCTCCGCGATGTAGTCCAGAGGGGACGGCGGGTAAGCCGGCTCCCCCGTGGATTGATTTTTTTATTATCGGAGTGGAATTCGGATTTAGCAAATTTATTCGACTAGCCATGCCGATAAGGAAAGCTAATGAGATAAACTTGGCTTATCCGAAGGGAGTGTCGGATAAGGATGGAATTGCATTCGTTAAAGGTGTTTCAGACGGTGGCGACGGAGAAGAGTTTCTCCCGGGCGGCGGAGAAATTATTGCGGACGCAGCCGGCGGTATCGCTGGCGGTGCAGCGGTTGGAGGCGGAGTTGGGGGAGCGGTTGATCGACCGTTCGGGGAAAGAACTGCTTTTGACGGATGCAGGGAAGATCGTGTTCGATTACTCGCGGCGGTTTGAGAATTTGGAACTGGAGATGGGCAACTCGCTGGCGGAGATGCGGGACAACTCGGCGGGCGTGTTGATTGTGGGAGCGAACGAGTCGACGTCGCTGTACCTGCTGCAGCACATCGTCAATTATCGGCGGCTGTACCCGAAGGTGAAGGTCCGGGTACGGCGAAGCTTGTCGAGCAAGATTCCGGGGCAGTTGATCGACGGGGAGTTGGAGCTGGGCGTGATCAGCTACGATCCGCAAGACGAACGGCTGCATTCGCAGGTGATCTATACGGACCATCTGGCGTTTGTGGTGAGCCCGGAGCACCGGTTTGCGCAGCGGGGAACGGTATCGATCAGCGAGTTGGGGATGGAGACGTTTATTGCGCACAACGTCTTGTCGCCGTACCGGGAGATTGTGTTGCGGGAGTTTCAGCGGCAACGGGTGGCGTTGAACATGGATGTGGAGATGCCCACGGTGGAGACGATCCGCCGGATGGTGGCGCGCAATGAGGGTGTATCGTTCCTGCCGAAGATGTGCGTGGAGCAGGAGGTGGAGAAGGGGTTGTTGTGTGAAGTGCGGATCGAAGAATTGAACGTGGAGCGGAAGGTGCACCTGGTGACGCCGAAGCGGCGGGCTTTAAGCCACGCGGCGCGCGCTTTTTTAGAGGTTGTGAAGTCGCCGGAGTGAGAATTTTCCCGCGCGGCGGCCACTGTTACAGTGTGAGCCGGACCTCGCATTTTTCGATTACGCCCCTGTTGGACCTGATGCGGCACGCGGGGCGCCAGCGGCGCGAAGCGCCGCACATGGTGTTGGCGCGGCGTGGGGAGGACCTGGCACACCGTTTTGTGGAGCAGGAGATGGGGTGGCGCGTGGTGGCGCGGAACTACCGGCACCCGATGCGGAAGCTGGAGATTGACATGGTGGCCCTCGACGGGGAAACCCTCGTCATCGTGGAGGTGAAAACAAGGTCGTCGGACGAAGTCAGCCATCCCTTGCGCGCGGTGAACCAGGAAAAGGCCTGGCACATCGGGCAGGCGGCGCGCGCGTGGATCAAGCGGGCTGAGATGCTGGAGATGGCGGTGCGGTTCGACGTGATCACGGTGCTGATCGGGGCGACCGAGACGGTTGAATACCACAGGGACGTCTATACCCTGGGCGGGCGCTTGCCGGTTTGATCCCTATAATAGGGAGTTCATGCCTGAACTACGCAAGGATCCTATCACTGGGCGCTGGGTGATTATCAGCACCGACCGCGCGCGCCGTCCTTCGGACTTCAAACAGGAAAGCGTGTTGCTGACCGGGTCGCGGTTCTGCCCGTTCTGCCCCGGGAACGAGGATAAGACGCCCCCGGAAGTCTTGGCGTATTCGACTGAGGGACTGCGCGGCAATCATCGCTGGAGCCTGCGCGTGGTGCCGAACAAGTTCCCTGCCCTGCGCGTGGAAGGCGACCTGGACCGCCAGGGCGAGGGGCTCTACGACCGGATGAACGGCGTGGGAGCCCACGAAGTGGTGATCGAGAGTTCGGACCACATGAAGACGCTGGCGGAGATGGAAGAGCGCCAGGTGGCCGAGTTGATCTGGGCGTTCCGGGACCGCGTCGTCGACCTGAAAAAGGATCGGCGCCTGCGGTACGTCATGCTGTTCAAGAACCACGGGGAGGCGGCCGGGGCCAGCCTGGAGCATCCGCATTCGCAGATCATTGCGCTGCCGGTGGTGCCCAAGCGGGCGCAGGAGGAATTGGACGGGGCGCGGAAGTATTTCGACTTTAAGGAGCGCTGCGTCTACTGCGATATCCTGCGGCAGGAAGTGCGCGACGGGGAGCGTGTGGTGCTGCAGACGGAAGAATTTCTGACCACGTGTCCATTCGCCTCGCGCTTCCCATTTGAGACCTGGATCATCCCGTTCCGCCACGATTCCCACTTCGAGAACATACAGGAGCGCGAGGTGTACAACCTGGCGTGGATGTTGAAATCGGTGCTGAAGAGGATGGACCGCGTGCTGGAGCGGCCGGCGTACAACCTGATCATCCATACCGCCCCGGTGCAGGAGCCCGGCTATTCGCACTATCACTGGCACGTCGAGATCATTCCGAAACTGACGCGCGTTGCGGGTTTCGAGTGGGGGACGGAGTTCTTCATCAACCCCACACCGCCCGAAGAAGCGGCTCGGTTTTTGCGGGATTAGCTGCGTGCCGGAGCAAACCGGTGGCGCGCCGTGGAGCGTGGCGGTGGCGTCGAGCCTGATTCTTGGTTTGATCGTCGGCATTCCCTATTACGGGATCCCGTTCTTCTACGATTACTTTGAAGCGGCCTTTGGATGGTCTCGCGCGGCGATGATGCTAGGCCTGCCTGTGGGCACGTTTGTAACGCTGTTGGCCGGGCCGTGGCTGGTGCCGCGGGTGCCTCCGAAGCGCGGCATCATCTGCGGAGCAGCGGTGTGCGCGGCGGCCATGGCGGGGTTCGGCGCGATGGGCGGCGGGCTGGCCGGATACTACGCGGTGTGGCTTCTGTACATGGCGGGGTGGACGTTCGCCGGGCCGCTGGCACACCAGATTCTACTCTCCGAGATCTTCGGGTTGCGGCGCGGGCGGGCGTTCGCAGTGTCGTTTTTCGGGATCAGCGCGTTGGGGGCCGTATCGGTGGCACTGTTGGCGCGGCCGTTGACGGCGGCTCTCGGGTTCCGTGGGGCGTTGCTGGCCATGGGCGGGGTCATGCTGTTGGCTGTGCCCGTGGCGATTTTCGGACTGCCCGATCTACGGGTGACGACGACGGCGGCGGGCGATGGCGAACCGGCGTTCCAGTGGAACCGGCCGTTCTGGTTGCTGCTCCTGGGCAGCACAATTTCGATTGCCGGCATTGGCGGCGTCAGCCAACACCTGAAACTCATTTTCCGAGAGGCGGGTTTTAACGAGCAGGCGCGGTTGGACGCCGTGTTCGGCTGGACGCTGATGGCGATGTTGACGGCAGGCGCTGCGGGCCGGTTCCTGTTCGCATGGGGGGCGGAGCGGTTTCCGAAGCGGCAGGTGATCTCGGTCGCCTTCGCGCTGATGGCCGGGTCTATGCCGTTGCTGCTATGGCTGGACCGGCCATACGTCCCCTACGTGTTCGGCATCGCGTTTGGCTTGGGAATCAGTTCGGATTCTCTAATGGTGCCGTTGTTGGCGACCGATTTTTACGGGGGGAAATCGTTGGGGCGGGTGATGGGGATCATTGTGCCGGTGAACACGGTGGGGCAGACTTGGTTCCCGTCTCTGCTGTCGTTACTGTGGGCGGCGTCGGGAAGCTACACAATTCCCTTGGTGGTCACGTTCGTGTGTGTATTAACCGGGCGGTTGGCGCTGGCGCTGCTACCGGCCCCCGGCGCCCGTTCGTAGGGCACCGGGGCGGAGTTGGCATCGGTTACTCGGCGTCCAGAAGCAGGTACTGCAATTGGCCGAGACGTTCCACGTAGAGAGCTACTGGTTGTCCGTGGCGCAACGTGGCTGCCGCCGTCTTCAGCTCGGCGAGCGATTGCACGGGCTGACCGTTGATCGAATAGATCACGTCGCCGGCGTGCAGGACGTCTTCGGCGCCTCTGATCTGGATAACGATACCGGCTACAACGACACCAGACAGGCGGCGTAGCGACGGCAGCAGCGGCGTCACCCGGGCATCGAGATCGACGGCCAGGATGCCCAACTGCGGCACCGCGTTGCTGTCACCGCGGACCAACGACAGGATGCGGTCCGGGTCCTTGGGCCGCTCGAGCACTGCGACTTGGAACGTCAGTGGCTGTTCCCCACGCAGGATCTCCACTTCCATCTGCTTGCCGGCCTTTTGGTAAATCGTGGCGCCGAACTGCCGGGCAGTCTCAAGCACTTTCCCATCGGCACGGAGGATGATGTCATTGACACGCAGGCCGGCCGTTTCGGCGGCGCCGCCGGGCACGACGTCGGAGAGGATGACGCCCCAATCGGTAGAGAGCTTCAACGCGGCGGCGAGATCGGGCGTGATGGTTTGCGGCAACACGCCGATCTGACCGCGACGTACGCGGCCGTCGGCACGAATCTGTTCGTAGACGAGTTTGACGATGTTCGCCGGCGCCGCGAACCCGACGCCTTCGTGCCCGCCGGAGCGGGAAAGGATAAAGGTGTTGATGCCGGCCACGGCGCCATCGGCATCCACCAGCGGCCCACCGCTATTGCCCGGATTGATGGAGGCGTCCGTTTGAATATAGGCCATCGGATCTTCCGGCCGTACTTGGCGCGACACCGAACTAATGACCCCCATCGTCACCGAGTTATCTAATCCGTAAGGGCTACCGAACGCAAATACCAGTTGCCCCTGGCGAAGCAGATCAGAATCGGCGAAGGGCAGAAATGGATAGCCGGTGCCGGCGATTTTGAGAATCGCGATGTCGGTCTCACGGTCCAGGCCGATCACCTCGGCCGGGACCAGTTTGCCACCAGGTTTGAGACGGGCGCCCGGCCGCCGGCGCTCGTCGGTGAGCAGCGGAAGCAGGACCTGTACGCGGCGCACCTCGCCAACAACGTGCGCGTTGGTGACGATGTAGCCATTGGCATCCACCAACACGCCAGAACCGGTTCCGCGCTTCGCGCTGAGGACGGGTGTGCCATCGCCAGAAGGGGAGAACCCGGTGGTGACCACTTGCACCACCGCCGGATCAACCCGTTCGACGAGCGATTGATAGAGCCGGCTGAAGTCCCGAAGTTGGGGACCGCCGAAGCAGGCGAGACTCAAGACGAACAATAGGGACAGTTTCATTCGTTACCTTTGGGATCGGACTTGGCGCCGCCCCTGAGGGCGGCTTCGGCCTGTAGCCAATGTCGCCACTCGGCGCCCTCCGGGCAGCCCTCCGCCTCCCAGTAGGAGTGCGCGAGGGCAGCAATGTCGGCATGTGTCGGGGGCGCTGCGGCAAGGGCTTCTTTGTTCGTGGATTTCTTCTTTTTCATTGGGTCTTCCTCGCGGACAGGGCGGGTGGTGACGGGATCAACTGCGGCTGAGCTTTTCAGCTGTCGCCTGCAGCCGCTTGGCCCGCTGCGCCAAACCGGTGGCGTGAGCGCGGACAAGCGAACGGTTCTTCGAGAAGTCCTCGGCGGCGAGCTTCTTCTTCTGGCCGTGCATGATCTCGATCAGTTGGACTTTGTCCTTGACCAATTTCCAGTCGGCGCGATCCCGATCGCTGAGGCTGGGGTTAGTAGCCTCAAACTTGCTGACCACTTCGTGGAGCGCGGCAATATCGGCTTCCATCGCTTCGATGTTCTTGGTGACGGTGGCGGCGTCAAACTTCTTGGACTTCAACGCCTGGTTCACGCTGGTTGCGTCGCGACCGATGTTCTGGGCCGATTGGACGATCTGATTGACCAGTTCCTTTTCCAGGGCAGCGGCGGGTAGAGCGGCGAAAACCAGGCAATTTACAGCGAAAAGAATGGAACGCATGAGTGGACTCCGGTAGGATTTTGATGTTAGGGCGACGTTGTATCGGCCCTACGCTTCCCAGAGTAGAGTGCGCCAACATATTCTACAAATAGATGTTTTAGCTACAACAGATCGCTATTTCCGATGTATTGCCGGACGCGCGAAAAGCTGCCCCCGCGCCGCCTCGCAGATGGCCGCCACCGCTGGATGCTTCAACCTTCGCTCCACAGAGATGGCGTAGTAGCTCTCGGTCACCGACTCCACAACGCCGATGACTCCACACCGGTACTGGGTGCGAATCTCCTTTTCAATCGCGGCCGGCGCGGCGAATACACCGGCGCCCGCCTGGCCAAAGGCCTTCATCAGCGCGCTGTCCTTGAACTCGCCCGCAACGACGGGACGGATTCTCCTCACATCGAACCAGTGATCGAGCGAACGGCGTAGGACCGAACCCTGCCGGGGGAGCAGGAAGGGCGCCCCGTCGAGGCTTTGTGGAAACCCCTTGCGGTACCTGCTGGCCAGCTCCGGTGCGCCGAACAACATGACGCCGGAGGTACCCAGCAAGTGATTGAACGCCTTGACGCCGGTGGCTGCGGTAATGGGAACGTCGGAAAGCACGACATCCAGCCGGTGTTCTGCGAGGTCGATGAGCAGCCTTTCGGCGGCATCCTCCTCGCACACCAGTTGCACGGGTTCGGGCATCGTGAGGGCCGGCTGCAGGATGCGATAGGCGATCAACTTCGGAACCATGTCGGCGATTCCCGCCAGCAGCCGGAGTGGCCGCCCGCGCGGTCTGCCCTTCAACACATCCTGCAACTCGCGGCCGATTCCGAAAATCTCCTCGGCGTATTGGAAGACCACCTGGCCGACTTCGGTGAGCACCAAACCACGCCCGGATTTGACGAATAACTTTTCCCCGAGCGTCTCCTCCAGCACCTTCAGCTGGCCGCTGATGGTTGGTTGCGCCAGGCGCAATCGCTCGCAGGCGCGGGTGACGCTACCCTCCTTGGCAACCGCCCAGAAATACAGGAGGTGATGGTAATTTAGCCATTCCACTTATTCACGATACATCGCCGGGGCCGGGATCATGGGGACTTTTGCCACGGCGGCTTTACGCTCATACAAGTGGCCGCCGCCATCGAAGGCGGAACGATGGCGATGACTTCAATCTGCGCGGCGGCAATGGCGATGATCCCGGTGACGGTTCCCATCGTGGCTGCGGGCTCGGCGGAGAGGAAGAGCACACGCTCGGCACGATCGGTGTAGAGCACGGCCAGAGTGGCTGGGAGTTGCGCAAGCGCGGTGGGGTGGAGTTTCCCTTTGATTTGGACAGCGCCATCGGCTAGCACGTGCGCACGATAGCCGGCGCCATCGTCCATGCAGGGCGAGGGCGTTTGCGGGATCTGAACGGCGAGGCCTCGCGCGGGCTGCGGGCGCCAGGCGTAACGCACCCCGAGCAGAGCAAGCAACAGGACCAGACGAACAGCTAATCCCACGGCAAGGGGCCATCGTAGAAACCAGGGCCATCGTGCGAGATGAGCGGAGCGAGTTCCGGGCAGTGGAGCAGATAGCCGGCGGTGCGGCGATAGGGGTTGCGCGCTTCGCGTTTGGCGCGGAATTCCGGGGAGCTCGAGTAAGGGTCGGCAACGTAGGCGTTACGGTTGCGGGTTTCGGCTTCGATGGCTTGCTGTAAGTCCGGCGGGTTGTTCGCGCCGATGTAAGTAAAGCGGGCGGCGGGCCAGCACATGGTGCGGCGGTGTAAGTCAAACCGTTCGCGCTTGAACTCCCAACTTACAAAGTGAACGTGGCCGGGATAAGAGCCCGCGAATTCGCGGACGCGGCAAATGGAATACAGCAGGTTCTCATACGAGTCGCGGGCGAACTCCTCGGTGATGGCGCGTTCTCGGACCTCCGGGTGCCCGAACCAGCCGAAGTGCTCGGCGATCCAGTAATAGGATTGGGCCTCGCTCCGCGGCCCCGCGCCGGGGCGGGAATAGCCGCCAGTGAAGACGAGGAGTGCATCGGGGTCGGCGGCGGCGGCGCGGACGCCGGCCTCAATATGGCCGATGTAGCATGGGACTTCGTTACGCTGGAAGGGCAGCAGGATCCAGTTGGTTTCTTCGAGGGGATGGGTGGGATCGGTGCAGATGGCATGCCCGGCGACAATGACGGCATTGGGAGTCGGCATCTATGCAGAGAATGATACGATAGTTGACAATTCTGGCATGGTAAAGTTCGGAACAGTCAGCTTCAAAGCGCGTTGCGACCGGCATCCGGGGTTTGATCCGAATGACGGCCGTGGCGGCATTCGTGGTGGCTGCAAGCGTTGTGAATTGCTGTTGGATATTCACGATACGCATGCGCGGCTGATGGAAATGATCCGCAAGGCGCGCAATGAGATGGACCCGGTCCGTCCGAAGGCCGCGGCGGCGGCGGCTGACGAGCGCCAGACGCTGCTGTTTTAACCCGGCTGCCCGAAGGGCGGTAGAATGTCGGAATGGCACAGGTACAGCGCAGCCCTGAAGTGTTTGACGTTGTCGTGGTCGGCTCCGGCGCCGGAGGCGGTACGACGGTTCGGGTTTTGACCGAACACGGCATCAAGTGTGCCCTGCTCGAAGCAGGCCCGATGCTGAACGTCGCGAAAGAGTTCAAGGAGCACCAGATGCCCTACGACGTCCCGCACCGGGGCGCCGAGGACGGCGGCGCGGCCTATTTCGGCAAGGGAAAGCCGTTCGGCTATTTCTCCACCACTTCGGGCGGCTGGGAGCTCGACGGCGAGCCGTACACGGTGGGCGAGGGCAGCGAGTTCCGGTGGTTCCGTTCGCGTATCCTCGGCGGGCGTACGAACCACTACGGGCGCATGTCGTTCCGTTTTTCGCCTTACGATTTCAAGCCGTATTCGAAGGACGGCCTCGGTTATGACTGGCCTGTCACCTACGAAGAAATGTCGCCGTATTATGACAAGGCCGAACGTTTTGTCGGAGTAACTGGCGAAAATCATAATGACATGCCCAGCGCGCCGAACGGCCAGTTCCTGAAGCCGCCGCCGCCGAAGGTGCATGAGTTACTCATTAAGAAGTCGTGCGACAAGTTAGGCATTCCGTGTATCCCCAACCGCCGGGCCATCGTGACCGAGCCGATGAAGGGCCGCATTCCCTGCCACTACTGCGGCCAGTGCGGCCGCGGGTGCCAGACGGCGTCGGCCTATTCCAGCTCGCAGGTGGAGATCTTCCCGGCCATGAAGTCGGGCAAGTTGAAAGTGTTCGACAACGCCATGGTGCGCGAGGTGCTCACCGACGGCAACGGCAAGGCAACCGGCGTTGTCTATATCGACAAGAACACGCGGCGGGAAAAAGTCATTCATGCGCGGGCAGTGGTGCTGGCCGCCAGCGCCTGTGAATCTGCGCGAATTCTACTGAACTCGAAGACCAAGGAGTTCCCGAACGGCGTCGCGAATACGTCGGGCGTGGTGGGCCGCTTCCTGATGGACACGGTGGGCTTTGGGCTCAGCGGGTACGTCCCGGCCATGGAGGGCATGCCGCACTACAACACCGACGGCTTCGGTGGCGCGCACCTGTTCATGCCGTGGTGGATGTGGGATAAGCACCACAAGCTGGACTTCCCGCGCGGGTACCACGTGGAGATCGGCGGCGGCTACGGGATGCCGGGTATCGGTTCCTTCCAGGGCGCGGCGCGCCGGGCGGGGTACGGCAAGGGCATCAAAGAGTTGGCCCGCAAGGAGTATGGCGCCTCCATCGGCTTCGCCGGGCGCGGCGAGATGATCCCGAACATTCATAGCTACTGCGAGATCGATCGCAACGTTGTGGACCGCTGGGGCATTCCGGTTCTAAAGTTCCACTTCAAATGGTCCGATTATGAGTGGAAGCAGGCTCGGCACATGGAAAAGACCTTCGCCGACATCATCACTGGAATGGGCGGCCGGGTTACCGGGCTGAGCGCTGCGCAAAGGGAGGCAGACGGCATTTCCACGCCCGGCACGATTATCCACGAAGTGGGCACAGTGCGCATGGGCAACGACAAACGCGACTCGGCATTGAACAAGTTCAACCAGGCACATGAAGTTAAGAACCTGTACGTGGTCGACGGTGGCTTCTTCGTCTCCAATCCGGACAAGAACCCCACGCTGACCATCAACGCGTTCGCCTGGCGGGCAGCCGATCATTTGGCGGAAGAAATGAGGAAAGGCAATGTCTAAATCCACCTCCACACGGCGCGACGCGCTGCGAAAGATTGCATTGGGCCTGACGGTCGCCGGTTCGCTGCAGCAACTCGACGCGCAGGCGGCCGAACACGTCCACAGCGCCGCCGCGGCCGACACCAAGGGCGGCAAATACACCCCGAAACTGTTCAACGCGCACGAATGGGCGACGATTACACGGCTATCGGCCATCGTCGTGCCGGCCGATGACCGCTCGGGCAGCGCCGTCGACGCCGGAGCGCCGCAGTTCATCGACCTGCTGTGCAGCCAGAACCAGGAACTGGCGGTGATCTTCACCGGCGGCCTGTCGTGGTTCGATGCCGAGATGCGGAAACGCGTGGGTAAGGAGTTCGTCTCCGCCACCGCGGCCGAGCAGACGGCGATGCTCGACGACATCGTCGCCGCCGAACGTACCGTCCGCGAGCAGGGCGCCGAACAGGCATTGTTCGCCCGGGCACAGCAGTACAAGAGCTTTTCCGGCTACACCGTGAAACCCGGCACCGACCTGGCGCCCGGCGTGAAGTTTTTCGACTGGGCGCGCAGGCTCATCGTCGACGCGTTCTATACCAGCCCGATCGGCGTCAAGGACGTCAACTACATCGGCAACGTTGCGATTTCAAAGTACGAGGTACCGCAGGAGGCGATCGACTACGCCTTCAACCGGAGCCCGTTCCGCATCGTCTAGCCCAAGGAACTCATGCGCTTATCGATACTTGTCCCGGTTTACAACGAACGGGCAGTGGTGGAAACCAGCTTGGCCAAGGTGATGGATGCACCGCTACCGGACGGCGTCGAACGGGAGATTATTCTGGTGGACGACTGTTCCACAGATGGCACAAGTGCAATTCTTGATCGCATCGTAGCCGCCCATCCGGAGATGCGGCTGATCAAAAAGCCAGTCAACGAAGGGAAAGGCGCTGCCATTCGCACCGCCATTGCCCACGCCACCGGAGACTTCTGCCTGGTGCAGGACGCCGATCTCGAATACGACCCGAACGAGTATTCCCGCCTGCTCCGGCCGCTGCTCGATGGCCATGCCGACGCCGTCTTCGGATCGCGCTACCTGGCCGCCGAGCAGTCCCGCGTGCTGCCCTTCTGGCACTCGATGATCAACAAAACGTTGACCATCCTGTCCAACATGTTCTGCAACCTGAACCTGACCGACATGGAGACCTGCTACAAGGTCTTCCGCACGGATCTGTTAAAGAGCATTCCGATCCGCTCCAACCGCTTCGGCTTCGAGCCGGAGATCACGATGAAGTCGTCCAAACGGAAGCTGCGCATCTACGAGGTGCCGATCAGCTACCACGGGCGGACGTTTGAAGAGGGAAAGAAGATCGGGTGGAAGGACGGCGTGAAGGCGCTGGGCGCGATCATCTATTTCTGGCTGATCGACGATCTCTACGTGGAGCCGTACGGTCGTGGCCATCTGCACAACATCACCGGCACGCCGCAGTACGTGGCCTGGATCACCGGGATGCTGCGGCCGCAGCTGGGAGACCGGGTTTTGGAGGTGGGCGCCGGCATCGGGAATCTGGTGGGGCGCATGATGGGCAAGCGCCAGTTGTATCTGGCCGCTGAGAAGGATCCGCTCTATTTGCACGCCTTGCGCAACCGTTTTCTGAGAACGCCCAACGTGCAGGTCCGCAACCTGGATCCGGAGGATGCCAAGGCCTGCGCCGAACTGCCGGCCGACTTTGACACCGTGATCGCCGCCGGTGTGCTCGAGTTCTCGAGCGATCCCGGGGCACTGGTAAAGAATCTGGCTTCGAAACTGGCACCCGGTGGGAAACTGCTGGTCATCGTGCCCAATTCGCAAGCGCTCTACTGCAACATGGACCGCACCCTTGGTCACAAACGCCGGTTTGACAAGGGCGAACTGGGCCGGCTGATCGCCGATGCGGGGCTGGATGTGACGTCGATTCAGCGGTTCAATTCGATGGCCTACGCCGCCTGGCTCGTCAGCGGGAAACTGTTCGGCAGCCAGCGGTTGAACCGGTTCACCCTGAAGCTGTTTGACAAGACGGTGTGGATCTGGCGGCGGCTGGACCCGCTCCTTCCCTGGCCCGGTCTGACGCTGTTCGCCGTCGCCACCCGGCCCTGAGCATGCGGGCGCTCCGGCTCGATTTTGACGCGCGCCGCCTGGCCGTTACCGACCACGCTGACCCGGCGCCGCCCGGAGCCGGCGAGGTGCGGCTGCGGTTGGTGGAATGCGGCGTCTGCGGCACCGATCGGGGTGTGGCGGAGTTTGAATTCGGGGCGCCGCCCACCGGGGAACGGGGGCTGATTCTCGGGCATGAGGCGGTGGCCGTAGTCGACGCCGCCGGCAGTGGCGTCACCCGGTTAACGCCAGGCCAACTTGTGGTCCCTCTCGTTCGCCGCAACTGTGGACCGGGTTGCGCCATGTGCCGCCGCGGCCGCCGCGACAACTGCCTGACGGGCGACTACGTCGAACGGGGCATCTTCGGCCTCCACGGGTATCTGTGCGAGTTCGCCGTGGATCACGAGGACGATCTGGTGCCGGTGCCGGCGGAGTTGACCGATGTGGCGGTCCTGGTGGAGCCGGCCAGCGTCGTGGAAAAGGCGTGGGAACTGGCCCTGCGACTGCACCCGGGCGAACCGCGGCGGGTACTCGTGCTGGGAGCGGGCCCGATCGGGATCTTGGCGGCATGGTGCGCCCGGAGCTGTGGGTTCGATGTCACGGTGCTTTCGCGGGAGGGTGCGGACTCGGCCCGAGCTAAGTTATTGACCAGCAATGGAATCCAATACACTGGGACGCTCGACGGCCTCAGCGCCGATATCGTCATTGAAGCCTGCGGCAGCGCCACGCTCGCCATCGAATCGATGCGCGTTTTGCGCCGGTTGGGCGTCGTGGTTCTGCTGGGAGCCAGACCAGCCGAGGTGCGGCTGCCGTGCCTGGATATGATCATCGGCAATCACATTCTGGCCGCCAGCGTGAACGCGTCGTTCCATCATTTTGAGCTTGCCGTCGCGCGGTTGCGGGGCTATGACCGGGCTTGGTTGAACCCTCTGCTGCACCGGCTCCCGCTCGCTCAAGCGGCCGAAACCATCCTCCATCCGCCCGGCGCGGCAGTGAAGATCGTCCACCGTATTTCTGATTAGAGCAATACCTCGTACACTGGTATTTCATGTCCTTCCGTTTCCGTCACGCCATCTGCAATGAAGTGTATAAGGGTTGGGATTTCCGCCAGGCCTGCCAGTCGATCAAGAAGGCAGGGTACTCCGGCATCGAAATCGCCCCGTTCACCCTCGCCGACGATCCCTGCACCATCACTCCGGCCACGCGGCGCGAAACGCGCGCCATAATGGCCGACGAGGGACTGGAATTCGTCGGACTCCATTGGCTGATGGTCTCCCCCGCCGGACTGCACGTCACCACGCCCGACCACGCCCTGCGCGCTCGCAGCTGGCGGCACATCCACGACCTGATCGACCTCTGTGCCGACCTCGGTCCCAACGGCGTCATGATCTTCGGTTCGCCCAAGCAGCGCACGTCAACCGGTGGCCTCACCCCTTCGGAGGCGACCAAAAACTACGTCGACGGCATGCGCTCCGCCGGGCATTGGGCCCAGCAGCGGGGCGTCACTTTGCTTATTGAAGCCCTGCCGCCTGCCGATACGGATGTTGTGACGTCTCTCGATGAAGCAGCCATGTGGGTGGCCGAAATCGGGTGCCCCGCCGTGCAAACGATGTTTGACAGCCACAACGCCATTGCCGAAGCTGAACCGCACGCCGTGTTGGTGGAACGGCACTATTCGGTAATTCGGCACGTGCACGTCAATGAACTCGACGGCAAACACCCCGGTAAGGGGAGCTACGACTTTAAGCCTGTCCTCTCTGTCCTGGCCCAGCGCGGGTATCAGGGCTGGATTTCCATGGAAGCGTTCGACTTTTCATTCGGCTCGGAAGTGATCGCCAATGAGTCGATCCGGCACATGGAAGCGCAGATCGAGGCGCTCGGGATTTAACTATGCAACCCAAATGCATCATCACCGGCGGAGCCGGTTTTATCGGTTCGGCACTCGTGCGAGAACTGCTGGCGAACGGGGAAGAAACCGTTGGCGTAGTGGACAACCTCAACAGCGGACACCTGGCGAATCTGGAAGCTGTGAAGGATCGCGTGGAGACTCACGTGGTCGATATCCGCGACTATGACGCGCTGTTGCGCATTTTCCCCGGCGCGGAAGTCGTCTATCATCTGGCCGCCATCCCGTCGGTTCCCCGCTCCATCCAGGACCCGGTCCCGTCGCACGATGTGAACATTAACGGCACCTTTAACGTCTATCGCGCCGCCAAAGAGGCCGGCGTGCGCCGCGTCGTCTACGCGGCTTCGAGCTCGGCTTACGGCGACACCCTGGTGCTCCCCAAGACCGAATCGATGGCCCCCAGTCCGAAGTCGCCCTATGCGCTGCAGAAGCTGATGGGTGAATATTACGGATCGGTTTTCCACTCCTGTTATGGCCTGGAAGCGGTTGCCCTTCGCTTCTTCAACGTCTACGGCCCCCGCCAGGACCCATCGAGCGCCTATTCGGGCGTTCTGTCGCTGTTCATGAAGGCCGCCATCGAACGCAAGGCGCCGACGATCTTCGGCGACGGCGAGCAATCGCGTGACTTCACCTATGTCGAAGACGTGGCCGCCCTCGTCCGCAAGGCCTCGCTGGTTGCCGGCGTCTCCGGGAAAGTGTTCAACGCCGGCAACGGCGGGCGGTATACACTCAACTTCCTTTGGGAAGAGATCCAGAAGCTGGAAGGCATTTCACTGCCGGCCAACTACGGGCCGCCGCGCGAAGGCGATGTGCGCGACTCGCAGGCCGACACTGTGGCCGCCAAACGCGAACTCGGGCACGATCCGCAGTTTACGATCGAAGAGGGGCTCCGCCGGACGATGGATTGGTATCGCGCGAACCAGGCATGAGCCCGGTTCGCTCCGCCCTTCTCGATGCGGTGCCGTGGCTGCGACACGGCTTCGGCACCCGTCACAATGGCGCTTGGACACCCCCTGAACGGACGGCCCGCCTTCACCAGGTTCACGCCGCGACGATTGTCACAGTGACCGTGCCCGGTCATCATGGCGACGGGGACGCACTGATCGCGTCTACGCCAGAGCTCTGGCTGGAGATCCGGACGGCCGACTGCGTCCCCGTACTGATTGCCGATACCCGGCAAAAAGTTGTCGCCGCCGTTCACGCCGGGTGGCGAGGAACCGCCGCCGGCATCACCGGAGCCGCAGTGGAAGAACTGTTGCGCTCGTTTAGTTCGCGGCCGGAAGATCTGCTGGCCGCCGTTGGCCCGTGCATCGCCGCCTGCTGTTTTGAAGTTGGCGAAGACGTTGCCAGCCACTTCCCTGCCCACACGGACCGCAATGCCGAACGGCCCCGCGTGAACCTGGCCGCCGCCAACGTGGAACAGCTAATCCGAACCGGTGTTCCGATCCGGAATATCGACAATCTAGGGAGTTGCACGATGTGCGAAACAGACACGTTCCACTCTTTTCGCCGCGACCGCGCGATGGGTCGAATGGTCTCCGCGATCGCCATCGAACCAGCGTAAAAAAAAGGGGCGCGTCCCGCAGGCCGCGCCCCTTCGTTCGATCTGAGTAGCGAACCGGCTTACGCCGCGCCGACGAGCATGTCGTCGAACACTTCGTCGCCCTCGATCTTGTGCGCGTCGTACTGTTCCTGGCAGGAGATGCAGTAGGGGGCCCACGGCACCGCGTTCAGGCGCTTCACGCTAATGTCTTCTTCGCAATGGAGGCAAACACCATAGGATTCGTCTTCGATACGGAGCAGAGCAGCGCGAACGTTGCGCAACAGGCTGGACTCGCGGTCGAGTGTGCGGATAGCGAGTTCACGCTCGGCGGCGCGCTGCACTTCATCCAACGCGTCCGGGCTCTTTTCGATCTCGATACCCTCGCGGTTGCGCAGTGCCCCGACCAACTCGGCTTCTTTCGCAGCCAGAATCTTCTTATAAGCTTTCAATTCAGCATTCGTCATGGTTTTGTTCCTCCCTATTGCTTTTGCTGGTTGTTTCGGTGATCAGCGGTCCGACGTCAAAAACGCTGTTAGCGTCCCGGACCCTCTGTAATCGAGTCAGTGAACAATCCGCCACTGGCTCTTAAGTAATACGCCTTTTGCTGGCGTTTCGTTTCGCCTATGCTTTGCAGCGTCGGCTTTGTTGCGTCTCTCAGACCATATGGACGCATGGTCGAGAAAAAAGGTTCAAAATTCAAAAGCGAAATCGGCGAGCAAACCTGGTCAAAATTTCTCCGCACGGACTGTCGATCACCGAACAGCCTGACCAGCAACGCAAAACTGGATCCACCAGTTTCACCCTGAACGTACCGTCCGATGGCCGAACGATTGCGCCGAGCTTTAGTTTCGATTCGCATATATCCTAGCACATCTGCTTAGCAATTCAATGGCCAAATCTCTCACACGCCACACTTTTTTAAAGCTTTGCCAGAATTCACTCGTAAACTACTGAAAACGCTGGCCGTGTAGTCTTATCGGCGATCTCCGCCCGATCCTTTAACAAAAACCTCCCCCATCTCCCCCATTTTTCACGCGGGATTTGCCCCAATTAGGTGCCCCAATGGGTCCACCCCCTGCTTCATTTTGGAACGGCTGTCCAGACTTGCTACACCGCCCCGCGTGGCATGCCGTTGCAGCAGACGCCAGACCGCTTGCCGGGAGATCGGCTTGGTCAGGTAGTCATTCATTCCCGCCGCCAGGCAGTGTGCCCGCTCCCCCGGCCCGATCTGCGCGGTCAGGGCGATCACCGGGATCGCGCGATACGGAGCGTCCGAACCACGCAACCGCCGCGTGGCCTCATAGCCATCGAGGACGGGCATCTGACAGTCCATGAGCACCAGGTCGAACACCTCGCCCCGGCCGTGGGCCTCCGCCAGCGAATCCAGCCCTTGCTGCCCGTTTTCCGCCGTGTAGACCTTGCAGCCCATACGAACCAGAATCTGTTCGGCAATCTTGAGATTCGTCCGGCTATCGTCGACCAGCAGAATCTGCAGCCCGAACCCGCCGGCCTTGGCACTCCTCGGCCCCGGCGCGCTCACAGGGGCGCCGAAGGCAAACGTGCCGCCGCGCAGCAGATGCCGGACCTCCGAGGGCAGAAACGGGCTGGCCAGTTCGTGGAAGCCCCGCCCCGGAATCAGCGCCCGGGTCGCCGCCGCACGCGCGTAAAGCAAGACCACCCGCGCACTCGATGGCCACGAGGGAACGTGCGTCTCCAACTGCGACTCCTCGACGAAGATGTGCGCAATCGAATCGCCCACCAACCCGCCCACAGGCATCTTCTCCAACGCCAGCACCCGCATTCCGGTCGCCGAGATCGTCTCCTGCAGCACCCCGCGTACCTCCGCGTCCGCATGAATGACGACGGCCCGCTGCGGCGCCCGCCCGCCGCGATTGGCGCGGTATGGCGCCTGCCCGGCGGGCACAGCGCAGAGCATCGACGCCGGTAGATGCACCGTAAACAGGGACCCTTCCCCCGGCTTGCTGTCCAGCACAATCCGGCCGTCCATGCGCCGCGCCATCCGCAGCGCCATGGTCAGTCCGATTCCCAACCCGCCATACTGCCGCGTCATGCTCGTATCGGCCTGTTCAAACGCTTCGAAAATCCGCGCCTGCCGATCCGGTGCAATTCCCACCCCGGTATCGGCCACCTCGATCCGGACGCAGTCCCCCTCCCCGGCCGGCGGCAGAACCCGCACGTGGACCCGCCCGGCCGAAGTGAATTTCACCGCGTTTTGGATCAGACATTCCAGCACCCCGCGCAGCCGTCGCGGATCCCCGGTCAGCCACCCGGGCGCCGCCGGATCAATCCGCAGCACGAACCCAATCCCCTTCTCCTCGGCCGCCGTGCACGCCGTCGTCGCCAGCGATTCCACCACCTCCAGAACCGAGAACGGCCGCTGCTCAAACTCCATCTGGTTCGACTCGATCTGAGAAAACTCGAGCAACCGCTTCAGCAGGGAATACAGACTCCGGCTACTTCGCGTCGCCGTGCGCAGCAACTCCCGCTGGCCACCCTCCATCGGCGACTCCCTCAGTAGCTCCAACGTCCCCAGAATCCCGTTCATCGGCGTGCATAGTTCGTGACTCATGTTGGCGACAAACTGCGTCTTGGCCGCCTCCGCATTCCGAACTTCAGACACCAGCCGGTCCCGCTCGGCCACCGAGTGGCGTAGCTTCTGGTTGGCGGCCGCCACCTGACGGCTCACCCGGATGGTGACTAGCAGCAACGCCCCCAGCCCGGCAACGCCCAGCCATAACCACCGGTTTACCGCACGGGCGGCCCCGGCCGATCCGTGAACCGTCTCACTCACCGCAACGTCCAGATAGTAGCTCCCCACGATCTGTTCCAGCGACTGCGCGGCGAACGACTCGTCCAACCCGTCTCGCAGCGCCTCGGCGGCCGCGGCCCCGGAGGCGTTCGCGGCGATCGAAATCAGCAGCTCCGGACTCGACACCGGGTCCAGATGCGGCAGCGCCGCCGTGCAGATCGACGCCCACTCTTCGGCCAGCAAAACCGCCCGCCCCCGGCGAATCAAGGCGTACTCGGCATCCCCCCCCGCACAGCGCCGCCAGCATCTCCCGGTCTCCGTCGAAGGCCACCAACTCCGCCCCCGGGAACAACCGCCCTCCCAGATACCAATGAAACAATCCCTTCGGGATCGCCACCCGTCGCCCCCGCCCGCCTGCAGGCTCGGTTGTCTCCAGATGCAACACCGAGTATTCAGACTCCAGATACGGCCGCGTAAAGTGCACCCGTTTCTCCAGATACTGCTTGTTGTGCAGATACGGCCACAAATCCACCCGCCCGTTCAACAACGCCTCGTCGGCCCCCTCCGGCGCATACACCCATTCCAACTTCACTCCGCTCCGCCGCGAAGCCTCCTGCATCAGCCGCACCGCAAACCCGCTCGGCTGTCCGTTCGCCTCCGGCCGGAATAATTCCGGCTGATTCGTATAACCGATCCGATATACCGGCCCGTGCACCAGCTGGTACCGGTGCGCCAGATAGGCGCAACTCACCAAACCGCAGGCCACGGTAATGGTTGCCAATAGGATTCTTCGCCGGTGTTCGGTGAAAAGGGACATCTGCGAACCGCTCTTGGACTCATCGGCGAACCCGGCGGCGTATTGAGCGCGATCTGCTACCGGAGCCCGATTTTCACAAATGCCAAGCCCAGTTCCCTGCCCTCCGGCCCCGGCTCCCGCAAAACCGGCGCAATCCGCACCTCCACCCGCACCGGTTTACTCCGGTCCAACCCCTCCGGCAACGCCGCCGTCACCGCCAGCGAACTGTCCTCCTTCGGCATCGCCCACCGCCCCACGTCCACCCCGTTCACCGCCGCCACAATCGTCACCTCGCCCCGCGCCCCGCCCTCCCCGCCTCGGAACCCCTCAATCGCTAAACTCCGCACCTCCGCCGTCGCCCCCAGCCGCAACGACGCACGCCCCGCCGACCACCGGAACCCCTGCTCAATCGGGTGCCACCCCTCGTCCAATTGCCCCGCCAGCAGCGGTTGCCCCAAATCCACCAACGGCGACAACTCATCCCCCCATCGCTGCCTGGCAATCCCCAGCCAGAGCCCCGTCACATTCCGCAGCTTTCCCCCGGCCGGCGAATACACCACCGCCTGCCCCGCCTCCAACGCTGCCCGCGCCGTCGGCCCCGGCAACACGAACCGCCCCGGATCGCCCAACTCCGGATGCTTTTCGATATTCTCATCCCCGCCCGGCGCCAGATACACCTTCAACCCCGGCACCAGCCGGAACGGGTTGTCGTTCATCACACCCCAATACTGCTCCGAACTCACCGCGGTAAGCAGAATCAGGCTCCCCGGATGCAGCCGCGCCGCCTCCTGTACGCCCCCAAACAGCGCTCGACCCTGCTCCGCCCGCGCGTAGTTGTAGTTCACCGTCTGCCGCGCCCAGTACCCGCTCCCGGCCGCGTAGGTCAACACCGGCGCCAACGCCCACACCGGCCGCCGCGCCACCACTACTCCCATCGCCATCGCCAGGCCGATCGCCGGCACCGTCAGGTAGTAGTCGGAGATGTGATTCTTCAACGGAACAATCGGCCCCAGCGTCGCCAGAAACCACACCACCCCGAACAGCCCCCACTTCTCCCGCCGCCACGCCAGCCAGCCCAGCCCCGCCACCACGCCCGCCGCCGCCAGCCACTCCCCCGCCGTCCACCACTGGGCATACTCCCGCGTCAGCTCCGGCCGCCACAGCCCGGTGGCCATCCGCAAATAGGTGCCGAACGTAGTCAACAAACTCCCATCAAAATACAGGGTGTAAACCGTACTCGTCTGCGGCTGCGCCATCGCTCGGTTGAACACCGCATACGCCCCAGCCACCGCAAACAGCGGCGGCAGGTCCGGCCACCGCTCCCGCCGGTACAGCAGCGTCAACGCCGCCGCAATCACCGGGTACACCACCTGCAACTCCAGCGCCCCAAAGCCCAGCAAAAAGAACGCCCACTCCGCCCAACGCGCCCGCCGGCTCCCCGTCTCCAGCCACGTCCACCGCGCGTGGCACGCCGCCAGCAGAAAGCACGGCCACAGGATCTGGTTATACACGCTCGTCCACGACATCGCCAGCCCCAGCGCCGAGTTCACCAGCCACAACAGCGCCGCCACGATTCCCGCTGCCCGCACGCCCGTCACCCGGTCCACCAGCCGCATCACCAGCCACAGGTTCAACAGCTGCGTGGCAAACCCGACGATCCGGAACGGCAGCGCCTCAATCCCGAATATCCCTTCCAACGCCAGGAAATACAGCCGTTCCGACAGCGGCCGCACCGTCCCCTGCGCCTTCGGCGAAAACAGCACGGCCAGCCAACCCGCGTCGCCCGCCGCCTGCCGCAGGCCCAGCCAAGCAAAGTCGTCCATCGCAAACCACGTCATCAACCCCGGCCAATACAACCACAAACAAACCGCGCACGCCAGGGCAAAACCAGCCAGCCGCTCCCTCATTTCGCCGCGGGAGCCGGAGCCGCCGGCGGCGCCGGCGGAGGAGTCCCGCGCAGCCCAATGGCGCTCACAATCAGGCCCAACTCGCGCTGGTCCACGCTCCCCGCCGCCAGAAACTGATCCAGCGCGAAGTCCACCGTCACCACGTCGCCCTTCAACAGATCGGTCGTCACCGTCCGCTCCAGCGTCGCGCTCCCGGCCTTCGTGATCACATCCGAATCCAGCGCCTTACCATTCACAAAAATTGTGAGCGTCGTCTTCGGCACTTTCTGCAGAAACAGCTCCGGAACGGTGTATTCCATAAACAGTTTCGCGCCCTCAGCGGGAACCTGCTTCGGCGGCCGCAGCGCCACGGCGAACTTCGGCCCCGTCCAGCGCCACGCCCCGCTCTCCACGTCGTGGAACCCACGCAGCAGTTGGATGGCAGCCTTCGGATCGGCCACGTTCACAGCAGACATCAGCTGCGAGGCGCCCTCCTCCACGTACTGCACGTCTTTCTTGCTCTTCTTGCACCCGGCCAGCGTGACCACCGCCAACGCCAGCACCAACGTCAATCTGCGCATCGTTCCACCTGTATCAGACAGCTATAAAATGTGGCCCCGCCGCCCAAATCGGTCAAACGGTCCGATATCAGTGTATTCAGTCCGGCCCTGTTTGCGCTACGTCTCGGCCAACGAACGGCCGGAACGGCCACCACGCCCGGCGCTGTCTTCGCGTCCACAGCGGCCGTCGCCCGCACCTCGCCCCTGTCGTTAAACAGCCGCACCGCGTCGCCACTGCCAATCCCGCGCGCCGCGGCGTCCTCGGCATGCAGCCACGCCACCGCCGTATCGGCGTCAAGGCCATCCTGATACCCAAACGTCGAATTCATCGCGTCATGCGCCTTGGGCGAAATCAACTCCAACGGGTAGACGCTCCTCTCCGCCCCCAACCGCGATTCCGGCGGCGGCACATACGCCACCCCCGCCGTCCCCAACTGCGCCCGCCCCTCCGGCCCGCCAAAACCACCCTCGGCAAACGGCAAAAACGGATCCGGCAGCGTCAGCCGCACATGGTGCTCAACCTCGAGCCGCTCCAAAGTAATCCCTTCTAAGTAAGGATGCCCGCTCCCCAGCAGCGTCCGGATCATCTCGTCCTCGCTCTCGAATAAGCAGGAATCATCCAGCCCCATACGCCGCGCCAATAACTGGAATACCTCGAAGTTACTCTTGCACTCCCCTGGTGCCGGCAACGCCGGCCGCGCCAGCTGTAAGTAATAATGACCGTACGCCGTGTATAAGTCCGTATGCTCCAGAAAAGTAGTCGACGGCAACAGAATATCGGCATAATCCGCCGTATCGTTCTGAAACTGTTCCAAAACCACCGTGAACAGGTCCTCCCGCGCCATGCCCTTCTGCACCCGCCCCTGATCAGGCGCCACCGCCGCCGGATTCGAACAGTAAACAACCATCGCCTTCACCGGCGGCGAATCCAGCTCGGTCAACGCATGGCCCAACTGCGACATATTCACAATCCGCGCCTCCCGCCCCAGCGCCGACTTCTTCTGTAACCCCGCCATCTCCAGCGAAGCGCGGTCCAACCCAAACGCCTGCGAAGTGGATAACTGCATCCCCCCGCCCCGCTCCCGCCACGCGCCGGTAACAACAGGTAACATCGCAATCGTCTGCACCGCCGTCCCGCCATTGGGGTTCCGCTGCACGCCATAGTTCAACCGAATCACCGCCGGCCGCGTATTGGCGTACTCCCGCGCCAATGTTTCCACCCGTTCCGCCGGGATTCCGGTCCACTCCGCCACCCGCTCTGGCGTATACTCGCCCGCCAACTCCCGCAGTTCTTCGGCGCCCGTCGCATACCGCGACAAATAATCGGCGTCCTCCAACCCATCCCGGAAAATCACATGCAGCAGCCCCAACGCCAGCGCCTTGTCCGACCCCGGATGAATAAACAGATGCTCATCGGCCGCCGCCGCTGTCCGGTTCCTGTGCGGGTCAATCACAATGAACTTCGCCCCCGCCCGCCGCGCCTCCACAATGAACGGCCACAGGTGCACATTGGTGGTCAACACATTCGCGCCCCAGGCGATAATCAGCCGCGAATGGACAAAATCCTCCGGCGCCACGCCCATCCGGAATCCCTGCGTCGCCATCAGCCCGGCCGAACCCGCACTCGCGCAAATCGTCCGGTCCAACCGCGACGCCCCGATCCGGTGGAAGAACCGCCGGTCCATTCCGTTCGCGTTTAGCAACCCCATCGACCCGGCGTAGCTATACGGCAGCACCGCCTCCGGCCCCCACTCCTGCGCCACCCGCTGCAGCCGTTCGGCAATCGTGTCCAAGGCTTCGTCCCAGGAGATCCGCGTAAATTTCCCCTCGCCCTTGGCGCCCACGCGCTTCTGCGGATACAGCAGCCGGCCCGGCGCATACTCCCGGTCCAGATACTTGGTCACCTTGGCGCAGAGGAACCCGCGCGTCACCGGATGCGCCGGATTCCCTCGCAATTTGGTTCCCCGCCCGTCTTCCACCTGCACCAGCAATCCGCAGGCATCCGGGCAATCCAATGCACAAACCGAGTGACGTTGTTCCGGCATGGTTCATTATAAAACTCACTTGCAACCAAACGGCGGACCAACTAGTCTCAATTGCAGAGGTACCACTTTGCTCCGGACTCTCCTCCTTGCCGGCATCGCCACCGTTGCCGCCATGGCCCAACCTAAATTCCCGCAGCATTCCACCGGAATGCCGTCCATCCAGTTGCCGGCCATCAATAACCACATCACAAATTTGAGCGGCGCCGTCGCCGGCCGCCCCATGGTGCAGCGCCCCGGCGCCCGGCCCATCTACGTCGGCGGCCCCGGTTTCATCGGTGGCGGCTGGGTCCAACAGCCCCAGTATGTGCAGCCCCAGCCCGTTGTCATCATGAATCAGCAAGCAGCGCCCCCGCCCGCGCCCATTCTGGTGATGAACCCGGAGTACAAGCAGGAGACAGCCCCCAATCCGGTCATGCGCGAGTACTCCGCCGTCAGCACGCCCTACGCCAACTTCCAGCCCAGCGCGCAAAAGGTCTTCCTCCTCGCGTTGAAAGATGGCACCCTCCGCCAGGCCGTAGCGTTCTGGGCCGAAGGCGATACGCTCCACTACGTCCAGCCCGATCACAAGCAGGACAGCGTCACCTTCGTCAAGCTCGACCGCGAAGCCAGCAAGCGCTTCAACGCCGAACGCGGCATCGAAATCAAACTGCCCGAGTAACTCCCGCGCCATGGGCCTGCCCCTCCTACTCCTGGCGCAGGGGATGTTGGTATCCCCGCCGGAGCCCCTGCCCAAGGACCCGCCCACCGCAAAGCCCGAACGCCGGGTGAAGCTGAACCAGACGCCCGAAGCCCTCTTCGCCGCGCTCACCTCCAAGGGCCAAACCCGGATAACCGAGGCGGCCACCGCCCTCGGCTGGGAGTGGCTTGCCGAAAGAATCTACGGCGACATCGCCCTCCACGCCGTCAACCTCGATGCGGACGACGCCACCGAGCGCATCCTCACGCTCGAAAACGCCGCCGCCGTCCTCAAGCAGGAGGGTGCCGATTGGTGGCTCGTTGGCAGCTTTAGTTGTTGCGGCCCCTCCGGCCGCGCCGCCGAGCCCTTCGTCGAGTGGAAATCGCTGGTCTGGCCGGATACCAGGGACCTCATCATCCACGCCGGCGGCCAGACGAATTACCAGGTCTACCGCCTCCTCCGCGGCCACCTGTATCTGGTCTTCGAAATCGACGAAAACACCTATAACTGGCGCGAAACCATCGACACCAAAGTGCGCCCCCTCAGCCCAGGCAAACTGGCTACCCTCCGCACCCGCGGCAAAGCCACCACGTGTACCAACTGGAACTGGAATCCCGCGAAATACCTGTTCGAACACACCAGTCCCAAACCCGCCAAATGTCCAAGCCAATAGGAAGCGAGAGGCACCTCAATCGACCGGCTCGCCCGCCGAAGCCCGCAGGGCGAAGGTGGGTGCCTGCCCCCCGGGACTACTCCCCCTACCCCCCAGCCGCCACCCGGTACATCCCCCGCGCCAGCCGCCTCACAAAATCCACATCCCCGTCCAGAAAATCCATCCCCGGTAACTGCTCCCGGTCCACCCACTGAATACTCTCAAACACGTGGTTCTCCGGCACCCCCGTGAACTCTGGCACCCGCAAAAAGATCAACAGAATCGCCGTCTTCCCAGGATACTGGTGCTCGTAACGCGCCATCTCCTCGCCAATCTCCGCCTCAATCCCCAACTCTTCCCGCAGCTCTCGCGCCAACGCCTCTTTCGGATCCTCGTCCGGTTCAATCTTCCCGCCAGGAAACTCCCACTTGTATTGAAAGCGATCCCCCGCCCGGCGCTGCCCCACCAGCACCATCCCGTCACGTTCAATGACGCCCGCCACCACCCGGATCTCATGCCGTTTCACGCTGCGCCCTCCAGGCAACTTCCAAACGTAAATGCAAACAGTTGGACGCCCCGGACAGCGCAGAATACCTCCAACATCGCCTGCTCGTACTCCCTACCGCGAATCAACGATATCATTCGCGGCCGGCTCACGGAAACTACCGTCTCCCCATCCCCCCGAACCTCTATGTCATCCCCTCGCCATTCCAGCCCCACAGGCGCCCCATTCCGCCGCACAACCAACTGCGCCAACCCACTCGCCCCCGTCGGCGAGGCAACCAGGTTGACCTCCGCCCCCGAGTAGATCACGCAAACCCCAGCCACCCCAGCCGACTGCACACAGTCCCCCAACGAATGCCACGCCCCACCCAGCTCCGGTATATCCTCCAACGGCCCCGCGCCCATCACATAGGCGTGGTCTTTCTCTTCCACAAAACCACCGGCATTCGCAATCCGCCCGCGCTTGTGCCCCAGATACAACTCCGGCGTCGGCGGCTGGCAGAACGCCATCACGCCCGGCGCATCCAGCGGCCGCAGCAATGCCATTGGCGGCGGCACCACCACCGCCGGGTCCCGCTCCCGCAGCAGTTCCTGAATGGCCAATTCCGTCTCCTCGTACGCCCCTTCTCCCGCGTGGAAGTACCGCATGTACCCTGCGGTATCGATAAGGTACTTCGAAGGCCAATACTTATTCGCAAACGCCTTCCATGCCGTATAGTCGTTGTCCAGCATCACCGGATACGGCAGATTGAACTCGGCAATCCCCTGTTCCAGAATCTCCGGAGCCCGGCCAAAATAGAACTCCGGCGCGTGAATCCCAATCACCGACAATCCCAAAGGCTCGTACCGGCGGTGCCATTCGCGAATGTACGGCAGCGTGCGAATACAGTTCACGCACGTGAAGTCCCAGAAATCCACCAGGACAACGCGACCCCGCAGTTGTCGCAGGGTGAGGGGAGCCGAGTTCAGCCACACAGGACCGATCTCAGGCGCGTGAACGGTCTTAGGGTCAAGGCGCATGCGGGGGGTACAGTAGAATCAGTACAGAGATACGAAATTATCGCATGTATAGCGAGACACTTTTACAACACTTTCGCGATCCGAGATGCGTCGGCGTACTACCCACACCAGCGCGGCAGGTAGAGGTGATGAACCCGATCTGCGGGGACATACTCCGTTTCAGCGTCCTGGTGGAGGACGGCATAATCACCCAGGCTGCCTTCCAGGCCAAGGGCTGCACGGCCTCGATCGCCGCCGGCTCCGCATTAGCCGAATGGGCCACCGGCAAGACCCTCTCCGAACTGGCCGCCCTGACGGCCCTTCACCTCGAACAACTCCTCGACGGTCTCCCCAACGAATCCAAGCACGCCGCCGTCCTGGCCATCGACGCCGCCCGCGCCATCAGCAAAACACCCGTCTGAAACCGGCGTTCGTCACCTCATTGTTTTCTCCGCAATACCGGCCAGCAACTACTCACCCGCCCGGAAGCCGCTATAATTACCCATTAAATAGGGTGTGGGCCAGCCCAACCAGGAAATTGAGGAGCCAATATGTGCGATCAGAATCATTTTGAAGAGGACTGTCAGCAAGCCGAGTCGCTGAACCGCGTAACCCGCAAGCAGTTCGGTGTCCTGCTCAGCGCCGGCATGTCGATGGTGTTGCCCCAGGTGGCCAACGCCGCCCCCGTCTCCGAATCGGACGTCACCATCACCACCCCCGACGGCACCGCCGACGCCTACTTTGTCCACCCCGCCACCGGCACCGCCCCCGGCGTGCTCATCTGGCCGGACATCTTCGGCCTCCGCCCGGCCTTCCGCCAAATGGGCAAGCGCCTCGCCGAATCCGGCTACTCGGTGGTCGTCGTGAACCCGTTTTACCGTACGAAGAAGTCGCCCACGGCCGATAAGGGTTCCGCCACGCCGATCCAGGAAGTGATGCCACTCGCCCGAAGCCTCAACGAAACCACCCACATGACCGACGCCAAGGCCTTCGTCGCCTGGCTCGACGCGCAGAAATCGGTGGCCAAGAACAAGAAAATCGGCACCCAGGGCTACTGTATGGGCGGCCCCATGGCCTTCCGCACCGCCGCCGCATCAGACCGTATCGGCGCCGTCGCCTCCTTCCACGGCGGCGGTCTCGTCCGTGGCGTAGAGCCGAATAGCCCCCACATGCAGGCATCGAAGACCAAGGCAAACTTCCTCATCGCCATCGCCAAAAACGACGACGAACGCGCCCCAACCGACAAGGACGTCCTGAAGGAGACCTTCGCCAAGGCCAACCTCAGTGCCGAAATCGAAGTCTACGCCGCCGACCACGGCTGGTGCCCGCCCGACTCCCGCGTCTACACCGAGCCCCTCGCCGAAAAAGCCTGGACCCGCCTCCTCGCCCTATACGCCAAACTCTAAAAAAACCCGGGGACAGCCACGACGTTTATCGCCTGTCCCCTCCCCCTTTTCCCCGTTAAACAGAACGGCGCCGCGCCAATAAAAACGGCCCCGGCCAGTTTCCCAGCCGGGGCCGCCCTCGCACCAAGCGAACTTTAGAACTCTTCCGCGAAATTCACTTCGCCCGTGATCGCCACCTGATAGGAGCTCACCCGGCGTTCAAAGAAGTTCGTCAACTCCTGCACATCCTGCAGTTCCATGAAGTCAAACGGGTTCTTCGAGTTGTAGATCGGAGCGATACCCAACGCCGCCAACCGGCGATCGGCGATGTACTCCAAGTACTGCCGCATCGAAGCGCTCGACAACCCGCTGACCCCGCCCGAAAGCGTATCGTCGGCGAACTTGGCTTCACAGTCGACAGCGTCGCGGATCATCTCCTTCACGCGCCCTTCCAGCTCCGCATCGAACAGGTGCGGCCGCTCCCGGCGCACCGTCGCGATCACTTCCAGCGCGAAATCGATGTGCGCGCTCTCGTCCCGGAACACCCAGTTGGTGCCCGTGGCCAGGCCCTGCAGCAACCCGCGGCTGCGCAGGAAGTAGACGTAGGCAAACGCGGCAAAGAAGAACAGGCCCTCAATGCAGCACGCAAAGCACACAAGGTTCAGCAGGAAGTTCTTCATGTCCGCTTCGGTTTCAATCGAGTCCATCTGGTTGATGGAGTCGATCCACTTGAAGCAGAAATCAGCCTTGTGCTTGATCGATTCGATGTTCTCAACGGCCGAAAACGCCGCCGCGCGCTCGTTGGAATCGGGGATGTAGGTGTCGAGCAGCGTCAGGTAAAACTGCACGTGCACGGCTTCTTCGTACAGCTGCCGCGACAGGTACATCCGCGCCTCGGGCGAGTTGATGTGCTTGTACAGGTTCAGCACCAGATTGTTGCCGACGATCGAATCGCCAGTGGCAAAGAAAGCGACGAGGCGCTTGATCAGGTGCTGCTCCGCCGGATTCATCTTCTGGCGAAGGTCG